>JAGAFH010000176.1 GCA_017612755.1 Clostridiales bacterium | reverse complement strand
TGTTATTCCGCACTTTTCTGCGAGCTGGTTGAGGTTTGGTGATTCTTCGCATCTGCCCAATATCATGAGCGGGAGCCACTGTCTGGATGTGATGTCATCCATACCCATATCCATTACATTCTGAAGTGAATTGGCGAGTCTTGAGATTTCTACTAAAGCGGTGAATTCGGGTGAATCGTAAATATTCATGGTAGCCTCCTGAAAACATTATGCAGTATACTGCATAATTTCGGGGCGTGCAACAATGAATTATGCAATCTCCTACTTTTATCAAAGAGAAATACATTTCCCTCCGCAGTCACCGCAGAAAACCAGCCCCGGGAAAATGCTTTATCGTCTCATTACTGAATCGACAAATGAGTCGATAAATGATCCGATAAAAGAGCTGACGGATGAAGAGAATAGGATTCTGGAGATTATAAAATCAGGTCGCAGGCTTACAAGGGACGAAATGGCACAGGAAATCAGCAAATCCAAGAGATCTCATAGCATTTACCTTCTAAAGTGGGAAGATTACTATTCATCTTTATCGCAATATTGCCGGCAAAGTATGGTGTATAATTAAATCTGACAGAGTGCCCGCTTTGTCAGATTTTTTAATATGATGAATAGTATGCGGATTATTATGTTGAATAGATCTAAAATTTCCGGTTTGATACGCGTTTTGCTTGCAGCTGTTTTATGTGCATCTGTCTCTGTGGCAGTTGTGGCCTGCGGCGGGAAAACAGGTCCTGAGTACCGGTATGAGAATTTCATTATCGAGGAGATCCGTGACGGCAACGCTTATGTAGTTCTTGAGAGCCAGAGCGGTGATCCGGATGCAAAAGTTTATGCGATTAGTCTCGAGCTGTTCGGTGACCAGATCTATGAGTCAGGCTCAAGGATCCAGGTAGCATACAAGGATTTCGATCAGGGTGATGAGAACGGTCTTGACGCTGTCTTTGCTGACGTATTGGAGCTGCCTGCACAGACTGGTCAGAGTACTGTGGAGAGCTCCGGACGATCTTTGCCTTCAAGGAGCTATTTTGAAAATCTTGACAAGGAATCAAGTCTGGAAGAGATCGTCGAAGAGATCGGAGAATGCGGTTACGAAGGATCCGGGATCATATATCACGTATGGTCCCTTGACGACGGTTCGGAAGCCAAACTGGTATTTAACAGTGATGGTCAGATAGAATTCATATATATTGTCACAGATGAATCCAGTGAGAGGATCTACGACCGTGAGAATCCTTGACCGGGGAAGGATGAAAAGATGTACAGTGATGATAACCGCCCCGGCAGCCCTTCCGTCCGTGATATTCTGCTCTTCCCGACCTTCAAGAGTCTTAACTGATAACGCCGCCAATAAGAACAACTACGACGCCTTCCGGATCTTCCGGGAGGCGTTATTAGAATGAGCCGAGAGATGGCGTCTTTTCGAAAATGTTATAATCTAAAGAGAAGTGGAGGACTGATTTTTGTGTTTGAAAGAGTTTTGGAGAGAATAAGATCTAAGGCTGAGCTAATTGACGATAAAGACGAGTGGATATTTGTTGTCATTAATACCATGAAAGCGATCATCGATAATTCCTGTAAAGAAGATGTTTCTTTTGTAGGAAGAGCCGCAGATTGCCATACAACAATGGAACTTCAGGCAATGTATGACACGATACAGGGGAAATACGGAAGGGAAGGTTTTTCATATAGAAATAATCCTAAGTATTATTATCTCAGTTCACTTGTTGCCAGATATCCAAATGAAGAACTGACAGATAAAGACAGGGAGAATATTGAGAGATATTGTGAGGTTGAGGAGTATCTCCTCTATAACATATAGACATATGGTTACGAAGATAAAATACGGAATTACAAATACATTTTTTATTCAAAGAAGCCCCAAAAAGCCAAATGAGAAAGATAAAACACCGGGGAGTAATGGATCTTAGTAATGACAAACCTAATGACAGCAGGCTATACAAGAAAGGAATAAGGCGACATGAAGGGAAATAAGAGATTCAGCCTTCTTTATCCGGGAGGCAGGAAATATGAGTTCAGAAAACTGGAAGGTAGTGCATTTCACGATCTGGGCCTGGATGTTATCTGTAAGGAAGTAACTTCCGATCAGAAAGAACAGGCCATCATATCCGATATAATCTCACATCTGACAGCAGATCCTGACGTAACGAATTACAGGCAGGATGTTTTCGAGGATCTGAAGGACTTTCCCGATATAAGGGAGAAACTGGAAAAACTGCTGGATAAGATCGAATTTAACAAGCAGTATGGGGTTATCAGGAAGTCAAAGGATGAGGTGGAAGGCCTTTGGTTCCTTATGCACCGGTTAAGCCAGTACCGGGATTACATAACATGTGTGGAAGATCTTAAGGAGTGCCTGGGGGATGAGAGGATCAGATCTCAGGGCCTGAAGGATTACAGAGCCTATATAGAGGAAGTTTACGGAAATGCCCATTTTCATGAACTTAAAGATGATCTGGAGAAGCTGACCCTGGAGACATCCGAGATCAGGAGCGTCACTATCGGCATGAACCTGAACAGCAGGCTGGAAGCAACCGGCATGGGTATCGTATCGGTCAACAACAAGCAGTTTAAGAAGTCAGGTATCGTCAGTAGTTTCGCCGACGGAATCAGCGGAGATAAGATAAGAAATGACAACGACTGGAACGGTGATATGCATTACCGTGTTGTGGACAAGGATTCCGGAGCAGATCTCGGTGATATAGTGGGTGAGACCGTGGCTCCCATATTCGGCAACGACGGACTGGGGAACTCCCCGGCACATTTTGACAATGTCCTTAACAAGATGCTGGATACCACAGCCAAGAGCCTTCGTAAGACCCTGGATAAATATGCGGATATGGCCATTGGCGAGATAGCGGATGTTATCCCTGAATTTGTCTACTACATAAGATTTGCAGAGTTCGTGACGGGACTTGAGAAAAAAGGCTTTAAGCTGACCCGGGCAAAGGCCATTCCCAAAGGGGATGTTTCCATGACCGCCAAAGGGTTTTACAACTTCAGGCTGGCGTTAGATCTCAGAGATCCCGGGGAACTGGTAGTAAACGATCTTGTCTTCGACAACGATCACACAGTATATATCCTGACAGGTGCCAACAGAGGCGGAAAGACTACGGCTACCCAGGCCGTGGGACTTCTGTTTGCCCTTGCGCAGGGAGGCATATTTGTACCGGCTGATTCTTTTGAATTTGCTCCCTGTGACTCTGTCTTTACCCACTATCCTGCGGACGAGGACAAGACATTGGATCTGGGACGTCTGGGAGAAGAATGTATACGCTTCAAGGAGATATACAGCAATGTCACCGGTGACAGCCTGGTGCTGATGAACGAGACTTTCTCCACCACTTCCTTCGAGGAAGGTTACTACATCGCCTGCGATTCCGTTAGGGCAATACTGGCCAAGGGAGCGAGGACCATCTATAACACCCACATGCATAAGCTGGGTATAGATGCGGAAGAGTTCTCGAAAGACCTTAAGGAGAAAGCAGCTTCCCTGATCGTAAAGAGTGATGGAGGAAACCGCTCCTTCAAACTGGAACCGGCGCCGCCGGAAGGCTCATCCTATGCAGCCGATATAGCAAAGAAGTACGGCGTGACTTACGATATGCTGACCGGGTCCTGAGTTTTTTACCTTACCTTCAGGAGGCATCCTCCACGGTCCATGTTGTATATCCGTATGCCAATCCATGGGGCTATTATAAGCGAACTTTGTCCCTTTCCGCTACTTTCTTTAACAGAAAATGCCACCTGCTGTTAACCGCGGTTGGTGGTCTTTCATTTGCGGTCTTTGTAAAATAATGTTAAAAATAATGGCAAAGGTGGTAATTTTATGAGAAAGTCATACCTTGACAACTTAAGATGGGTAACGGTGGTTCTTGTCGTTATCTACCATGTCTTATATATGTATAACGGCGAGGGGATCGTTGGCACGGTTGGGAAGATCACGGGACTGGAAATCCAGTACTACGATGCTTACCAGTATCTGGTATATCCCTGGTTCATGACGCTCCTTTTCATCGTGTCGGGGGTCAGTGCCAGATACTCTCTTTCAAAGCGCACGGGTAAAGAGTTCATCAGGATCAGGACTAATAAGCTTCTGGTGCCCTGTACCATAGGTCTTTTTGCTTTCTATTTCATTCAGGGATACATAAATGCATCTTTAAGCGATGCTGGCGAATTTGATGTTCCGGCACCCTTTAAGTATCTGATCTATTGCCTTTCCGGCATCGGAGTCCTGTGGTATATCCAGATGCTCTGGCTCTTTTCACTGGCGGTCGTCCTTATAAAGAAGATCGATAAAGACCGTCTGTGGAATGTCTGCAGAAAGACTCCTTCCCCGGTGATCCTTCTTCTTTGTGTTCCGGTATATCTCGCAGGGCAGATCCTTAATACGCCTGTGATCTGCGTATACAGATTCGGACTTTATCTTCTGGCATTCCTGCTGGGGTATTTCGTCTTTTCACATGATGAAGTCATCGATAAGCTTAAGAAGTATTTCTGGCTTCTGGCAGTTATAGGCGCCGCTGCCGCTGTCGCATTTACTTATGTCTACTTTATAAAAGAGATGAGGATCTATGCGGATGATCCGGTCTACAGAACACCTCTGTTCCTGCTCAGCACATACTTCGGAAGCATCGCTATGATCGGAGGTTTCGCAAGATACTTCGATTGGGAGAATGGTTTTACAAAGTGGATGAATAAAAGAAGCTGGGGCCTTTATCTGTTCCACTATATGGGAATTTCCGCAGTAGGACTTATTTTCGCAAAGACCGGACTGCTGCCCGCCTGGGCCTGCTATCTTTTGAGCGCAGTGGCGGGATTTGCACTGGCATATCTGCTGGACTTTATCATCCCGAAGATCCCTTTCTTCAGGTGGGCAGTAATGGGAATAACAAAAAAGAAAAAGGAGAGCAACAATGTTCAAGGATAATCTGGCAGAACTTCGTAAGATCCACGAAATGTCACAGGAGGAACTGGCCGATATAATCGGCGTCTCAAGACAGACCCTCTCAAAATACGAAACAGGAGAATCCCTGCCTGATATCGAAAAGTGCAAACTGATAGCAGAGACATTCGGAGTATCTATAGATGATCTTCTCAACTACGATAAGAACAGTGATGAGAGCCTGGGCCTTTCGGTACCTCCGAAGGGAAAGCATATCTTCGGTATCGTTAAAGTGGGCGACAAGGGACAGATCGTTCTTCCCGCAAAGGCCAGAAAGATCTTTGATATCAGTCCGGGAGACAGGCTCCTGGTACTGGGCGATGAAGGACAGGGCCTGGCGATCATAAAAGAGAAGGGCCTGCTGGATCTTCTGCGGAACGCGAAAAATACGCCGCTATGACAGTGAGGCGATTTTCATCCCTGTGGTATTATTTAAGAGCATTAATAATCAAAAGGGAAAGTATTTATGGATGTTCTGTTTGCCGGAAACTCATTAAGAAAGACCACCCGGCTTCCTGAGGAGACCATCAAGGATATTGCCCTGTGCGAAGTCATTGACCGCCTGAGCAGCGATCAGGATGAACGGAAGGCCTTAAGAAAGATAATGACTGAGATACCCTGCGATCCTGCCGATATGGTATTCAGGCAGGATATCTTAAAGGACCTGATGGATAACGAGGATCTGTGCGGATCCTTAAATGAGATCCTGGATAAGATAAAGACACTGATGCTCTTCGGAGGTATCAGGAAAGCAAGGAGCGACAACGATTCATCCCTTTATACGCTGCTTGAGACCTTAAGGGAACTGGTAGTATATGTGGAAGTCATAGAAAAGCTCTACGAGGCTCTTTCTGCTACTACTGTCTCTTCTTCGGGACTTACAAGTCTTCGGGACTCCCTTAAGACCATTATCACGGACGAGAAGTTCGGTAAGGTCAAGAGCGACATCAAGCTCATGAACGAAGATCTGTCCAATGTGAGGGCGGCGGTGATAGGAGTCAATTTCACATCGGACTTCAATATCGATAATATCGCTACGGTGGAGTTCGTTCCCCACAGCCTCAGGTCCAAATACACCATCATGGATGTGGCCGTTACCTCAAAGATGTCCACGGCTTTTAACAGGGCAAGCTATAACGATCCTCTTCTGGCATCCATCGCTCCCAAGATGGAAAAGCACCTTAAGTCGCATTTCCATGAGATCAGAAAGACACTTCTTAAATATGTGGACTACGATAACCGGTTCCTCACGGAGATGTACGACGGCCTTACCTTCTACTTAAGAAGCGCCGGTCTGGCAAGAAAGCTCAGGGGCAACGGTTATGAACTTTCTTTCCCGGAAATAACAGAAGATGAGGCCGGACTGTCCCTGACAGACTTCTACAACATAAGACTTGCCTTCAGCGGCGAGGAAAATATCGTAAAGAACGACTTTAAGTTCGACAGGGAAGAGCGGATCTTTATACTGACAGGTCCCAACAGGGGCGGTAAGACCATAGTGGAACAGGCTCTGGGCCTCATATCGGTAATGATGTCCCTGGGTATGTTCGTTACTTCGGGAAAATGTACGGGACTTCCTTTCAGGAATATCCTTACCCACTTCCCCATAGACGAAAACCTTACCATCAACTACGGAAGACTGGGAGAAGAGGCAGTCAGGATCAAAAATATCGTGAAGGCTTCTGATGAGGGGACCCTTATCTTGTTTAACGAGACCTTCTCTACCACCTCTGCTTCGGACGGACTTTACCTGTCGAAGGATCTGCTCCGGGTCCTGAAGGAGAAGGGGGCCTACGTGATCTTTAACACCCATATCCATGAACTTGCCAGAGAGATCCCGGAGATGAACAGATGGGCCGGCCAGGGCTCTGTCACCAGCCTTGTCATGGAGAGGAAGAATGATAAGAATACTTTCCTTCTGAAGCGGGCTGAACCTGATTCCAGCTCCTATGCCAGGGATATCGCGGAGAAGTATGGTATCACTTACGAGCAGATGACGGAAACACCCAAAGAATAAAAAAGCGAGGTAAATTTATCTATGTCTATATTCGGTAAGTTGTTTAACAAAGGCGAAAAGAAGAAGGATGAGAAGGCTGAGCAGAAGCCGGAACGCATCACCATGAAGACCTCATTGGGTACTTTTTATTACATAAACGGCAATCCTGAGGAGATCGGCTATGAGGGCGAATTGAACTGGTACGATATTCCTGAAGATCCGGAGAAACGTGACCGCTATCAGCCGGCAGGCTGCTATTTTGACACCGAAACACCTGATGCCACAGATGGTTCTCTTTGCTATGAAAAACTGGCAGCAATTTTTGCAGACAGATATATGACTGACACCAGAGTTAAGCTGGATGTGATAAGTCATTTCGGAGCAGAGGAAGGATTGTTTATTCCGGGCTACGACAGGTTCTTTTCAAAAGATGAACTGATGGATGATCTGAAGATATGTTTCATTTCAGTATACAGAGACGGAAGGATCGTCTATTCTCTGGATCAGCATTATCTTCTTAGAGATGAAAGAGGCGCCGGTACCGATATACATGTTACATATGAGGAAAACGGTAATGTCTTATTCCAGGGCGACCGGGAGTTCTATAAGTTCCTGTAAAAGTCATTCATCCATCATTGACATCACTGTTATTCCATCCTGTTTCATATTGACAAGACCCCTGTGAATCTGTATAAAATATTCGTGATAATTTTAAATTATTAGGAGGGGCAAATGGGAAGAGAATATTATGACGAGGCGTACCAGATCGAGAGCAGGAAGTTTCCTGCGATCTTCCGCTTTACGAATATCAACAAGATTATCCTGATAGGGTTAGTCGGATTCTATGTTATCGGCACTATTGTGCTGTGTTTTTACCTTGGCGAAGGAGAAGATGTAGACACATTCTTCCTTCTTCTGGCAGTAGTCCTCAATCTTCTTATCCTGGGATTCGGCTATAAGTGTATTATGGGAAATGCGCCCTATTTCTTCCAGGGACTGGCGCTGGTAGTTATCCCCATATGGTCAGTACTGATCTTCGTTATACCTGACAAGTTTGGTGTTATCTCCAACAAACTGTTCGTTCTTCCTCTTGTATGGTTTGAGATAATGATGATCGTGGAAAAGGTCATCCACACCAGAGCACAGCGCCTGGCCATGGACTTTGATGCAAGGGACCGTGAGAATTACCACAAGATCGACAGAGAGATCTTATAAGTCTTGAAATAACCTGAAAGACAACATCCCGGGAGATGATCCCGGGATGTTTTTATAAGCCATCTTTCTGCACGGCCGGGGTGATCAATGGTATAATCCTACCTATGAAGATATATATTGATTTCGATGACTGCCTCTGTGAGACTGCCCGGTATTTTTCCGGGCTGATAATGGAGCTTTTCAGGCTGGATATTCCCTATGAGAAGATAAAGTACTTCGATCTTCAGAAGTCTTTCTCCCTGACGGAAGAGCAGTACTATGAGATGATGAGCGCTGCCCACAGGCCGGAGGTGCTCCTGACTTATGAGGAGACGCCCGGCGCGTCTTCTGTCATAAACTCCTGGATAGATCAGGGACATGAGGTCTTTGTTATCACGGGCCGTCCCTACAGCGCCTATGAGGCATCCCGCCAGTGGCTTGATGATCACGGGCTTTCGAGGGTAAAGCTCTACTGTCTTAATAAGTACGGCCGCGACAGTTTTATCAGGGACAGTTCCTTCAGCCTTGAGCTTGAAGAATACTACAGGATGCATTTTGACGTGGCCGTGGAGGACTCTCCTACGGCCTTCCGCTTTTTCGAACATCTGCCGGACCTGAAGGTCCTGGTATTTGACCGTCCCTGGAACAGGGAATGTGAGTTTCCGGGACCTCTCTTTACCCGCTGCACCGGCTGGGAGAGCATAAGAAAACTGGTGTAACAGAGATCTGTTTTCTGAATGAAACAGTTGACAAAGTCGGAAAATGGAAGGATTATTCTAATTGAGGGGCGGAAAGGATCCAAAGTTTTTTGACCATGAGTAAGATAAGCGAACTGATCTGGAAAGACGTTACCGGTGAGAATGAATCAAACCGTGTGTCTTTTATCGTACGCATAAATTCACTTGTAATGTGCTTTTACTTTATGGTCTTTATGGCGGTCTTCGGCATTTACGGAAGACTTCCAATAGTGGGTACCTGTTTTCTCTGTTTCTGCGCCTACGCATTCTCCGTATACCTGACATATAAGGACCATAACGGAAGGGCTCTTATCGTCTATGCGGCCGTAACGATAATATGGATGCTTAGGTTCGTGGTCCAGTGGGGATGGGAGTGCAGTATCCAGCACTTTGTCTTTGTGCTGCTGCTCCTTGTCTTCGTGGGCAACTATGCGTCGGAAACGGTCAAGTTCCTTATGAGCTTCGGAGTCCTTGGCGTAAGGACGCTGCTTTATGCCATACATGTCAACTTTAAGCCCCTTGAGGAGATTCCTTATAGCATCTCCCTTCTTTTTCAGATAATAAATATACTCACCATCTTCTGTTCCATGGTGGTCATCCTGTCCATATTCTCAAAGGACAAGATGGAGACCGAGGCCAAGCTTTCCAGTTATAACAGAAAGCTGAAGGCCATGTCGGAGCACGATTCCCTTACGAAGCTTCCCAACAGACGAAGCGTGATATCGGGAACTATCGACAATATAATGAACGGGGCCTGCCCCAACGGTGTATGTATCGCCATCGGAGACATCGATTTCTTCAAGAATGTAAACGATACATACGGCCACGAGGCGGGAGACGAAGTCCTGAAGCAGCTGGCGGCGGTGTGCTCCGAATATATGGAAGCCCATGGTGTGGCAGCCAGGTGGGGCGGAGAGGAATTCATGTTCGTATTTAACAACGAAAACCTGGACCAGGCGGGAATGGCCGCCAACGCTCTGCTGTCAAAGATAAGGGCCATGACTGTCAAGTGGAAGGACGTGGAGATCAATGTCACCATGACCATCGGAGTAGCCGACGTAAATACATTTATCAGCGGATCAGTCACTGAAGAAGAGATCGACGACCGTTTCAGCGAGGCAGTCTCTGCCGCCGATAAGAAACTCTATATGGGTAAGGCCGGCGGAAGAAATACAGTGGTGGTCTGATCCTTCCTTCACGCCCCTGTTATTGAGAAGGTCTTTTTCTTGTTGTACAATAACTCGTAGCTTTTTATCAGCTCAGATCTGTAAAAAAGGGGTTTCACAGTGGCAAAGAAGGCAAACAGGGACAGGGTATTTCTGGGAATACTGTCAACATTTACCGTGATCATGCTCGTCCTGACCATTGTGGGACTCGTTGTCTTTAATATCCAGGTCAGCGCCTACCAGGCTTCAGGTATCGACGATTATCAGACCTATTCCAGGATCTATGCCTATATCCCCAATAATCCCGACAGTACCGTATCGGAGAACCTGTACCAGGCCCTCCGGGAATACGGCCTTCAGAATGACTGCCTGGTGGAGAGGATCGGCGATGATCTGGCCACCAGCTATACAAAGAGCGAACTTATCGCCATCGCCATCAGGTCCAAGGTGTCCGGGATAATCCTGGAGGGAGACGATTCGGAGGAGACGGCGGAACTCATAGAGCAGGCTTCTGAAGCAGGCATCCCCGTAGTGACAGTCATGACTGATGCGCCGGGTTCTGCCGGCTGCAGTTTTATCGGTCTTAACAACTACAGTGTGGGAGTCAAGTACAGCGATCTGGTGCTGGAGGCAGCAGAAGATAAAGAGGGCGGGGACGTGGATGCCCTGGTCATGATGAGCTCCGGATCAGGAAACGAGAGCGTTATCTATGCAGCTATCCAGGAATCCCTCCAGACCAGCGGCGTTGAGATAGATTCCGTTGTGGTGGATGCGGATTCGGCATTCAGTACAGAGGAGAAAGTAATGGATATCCTTGATGAATATGATGAGATGCCCGACATCATCGTATGCCTCAGCGATATTACCACCCGATGCGTATACCAGTCCGTAGTAGACAAGAACTGCGTAGGCGTGACCAGCATCATCGGATACTACGGTTCCGATACGGTTCTCGAAGGTATCGAGCGTGGCGCCATAGATGCCACTTTGAGCGTAGATACAAACCAGGTTGCCCAGTATTGCGTTAATGCCCTTGACGAATATATCGCCATGGGAAACGTAAGTGAGTACTACAGTACCGGATATATCCTTATTGATGAGGATAACGTGTACGAGTATCTGCCGGCAGACCCGGGGCAGGAGGAAACGGATGAAGGGAATTAGAAAACGTTTCCGCCATCTCCAGATAAGGCATAAGCTGGTGGCCGTCTTCCTTGTTACCTCCGTGGTGGCATTTCTGGTAAACCTGTTCGTTTATGTAAACCTTAACAGGATGCTCTCCAGGATCGACGTGGTCTATTCCACCAACATGAGCCTCAACCAGCTGTCCGATGATATCTCCAGGATGCATGAGGGCCTCACCGGTTATCTGGAGACCAAATCAACCGATGACCTGGAGCAGTATTACAAGTATTCCCAGGATATCTCCATGGAGATCCAGCAGCTGAACAATATGCCTACGGACAACATCCTTAAGCTCCGGGAGAGAAACATCAGGAAGATCACCGAGAATTACCTTCTTACCGCCGAGAATGCCGTAAGGGCAAAGCGAGGAAGAAATATCCAGGCATATACCAGGGACTACAAGGAATGTTCCGAGATGTATGACGAGCTAAATACATATATCTACAGTCTTAACAACGAGACTTTCCGCAACAATTCCGAGAGCTTTAACACGTTGATCGGATCCCTCAGATATTCGGAGATGCTCTGTCTTTCCATCTTCCTTATCGTATCTTTGATGAACGTGCTTTTGATCATCATCCTCACCGGCACTATTACCAGGCCTCTTACCAGCCTGTCAGAGAAGGCCAACGAGATCTCCAGGAGAAACCCCGAGAATGTTGAACCTCTGGCGATCTATACGGAGGATGAGGTAGGAAACGTTACAAGGGCCTTCAACCAGATGCTGGCCAGCATCAAGGAATATATCGAGAAGATCAGGCAGCAGATGGTCACCGAGAGCGCCATGAAAGAGAAGAGCCTTCTTATGGAAAACCACCTGAAGGATGCCCAGCTCAAGTATCTTCAGGCCCAGATCAATCCCCATTTCCTCTTCAATACCCTTAATGCGGGCGCCCAGCTGGCAATGGTGGAAGGGGCGGACAGGACCGGAGAATATATAAGCAATATGGCGGATTTTTTCCGTTATAATGTCAAGAAGGACAACGAACAGGTTAAGATATCAGAAGAGATAGAGCTGGTGGACAGCTATATCTACATCATGAACGTAAGATACTCCGGGGAGATAAAGTTCCGTAAGGATCTGGACGAGAGCCTTCTGGGAGTCGTAGTCCCCAGCATGATAATCCAGCCCATTGTGGAAAACTGTCTCAAACATGGGATAATGGATCTGGAGGACCGTCAGAAGGAGATATATCTCTTCCTTTACGAAGAGGACGGTTTTGCTACCATCGAGGTCAGCGACAACGGCAAGGGAATGGATGAAGACACAATAAGGAAGATCCTTGCCAGGGAGCCTTCTGACATGAGCGGAGAACATACTGAAGAAAAGAGCGTGGGACTTGCAAACGTTCTCTCAAGACTTGATATGTTCTTTGACAACCGGGAACAGGTGGAGATCAAGAGTATCATAGGAGAGGGTACGCGGGTAATAATAAGGATACCTATGGAGAAAGAAACATGTACAGAATAATGCTTGCAGACGACGAAGGGATCGTCATTGATTCCCTTAAGTTTATACTTGAGAAGAACTTTACGGAGAACTTCGAGATAGAGTCTGCCAAGACGGGCAGGAGCGTCATCGAACTGGCGGAATCCTTCCGCCCGGATATAGCTTTTATGGATATACAGATGCCGGGCATCAACGGCATTGATGCCATGCGGGAGATAAGAAAGACCAACCCCAAGACCGTCTTTATCGTTCTCTCTGCCTATGACAAGTTCGACTACGCCAAGGAAGCCATAAACCTGGGAGTACTGGAGTACGTAAACAAGCCCTTTGACAAGGACAAGATAAGAAATGTCATGACAAAGGCCATGGCCGAGGTGGACA
>JAGAFH010000175.1 GCA_017612755.1 Clostridiales bacterium | reverse complement strand
TTTTCACCATAATCAGTAAGCTTCAGATAATCAGACCTGATGATATTTACGGAAGGAAGATCTTCTTTAAGAAATGAAGCCAGTTTATGATCTATCTCAACTGCCGTAAGTTCCGTACCCATCTCAGAAAGCTTTCTTGTAAGAGCTCCGATGCCTGGGCCGATCTCCAGGACCTTATCTTCTTCAGTGATGCCTGAAACTTCTAAGATCCTGTCAATAATATCTTCATCACACAAGAAATTCTGCCCGAACTTGTTGGCGGGCAGAATCTCGTTTGTGTTTAATATCGAAATGACCTCTTCCCTGTTCATCAGAGGAAATAAGAGATACCGGACTCGAAGATCTTCTGATCCTTGTTACCGGGGATATTCTTTGTAAGGTCAGGATCATATCTTTCGCTGTGGCCCATCTTACCGAGGATCCTTCCGTCAGGCGACAGGATACCTTCGATGGCACAGGTGGAACCATTGGGGTTAAAGTCAGTACCTGAAGCAAGAAGGCCCATATCATCAACATAACAGGTAGCCACCTGACCGTTCTCGATGAGTTTCCGGACAAGAGCGTTGTCAGCAACGAAACGTCCCTCACCGTGGGAGATAGGGATATTATAGATCTCTCCGGGCTTGACCTGGGTGAGCCAGGGGCTGTTATTGCTCATGATCTTTGTGGATACATAAGAATTCTGGTGACGTCCGATGTTGTTGAATGTAAGAGTAGGATCGTCTGATGTAAGTTCCTTTATATCGCCGTAAGGTACGAGACCCAGCTTAATAAGGGACTGGAATCCGTTACAGATACCGAGCATAAGACCATCCCTGTTAAAGAGGAGATCCCTTACTGCTTCAGTAACATACTGGTTTCTGAAAGCAGCAGCGAAGAACTTACCGGAACCCTCGGGTTCGTCACCTGCGGAGAATCCGCCGGGGAGCATGATGATATTGCTGTCGTTTATCTTCTTTGCAAGAGTCGTAAGGGACTCAGTGATATCATTCTGGTTTCTGTTCCTGATAACGAAGATATCAGCCTCACCGCCTGCTCTCTCGAAAGCCCTTGCAGAATCTATCTCACAGTTGGTGCCGGGCATTACGGGGATGATGACCTTAGGCTTAGCACCCTTAAGGACGCCGGGAGCAGCCTTAAACGTCTTATCGGTAACATATTCCTCTACCTGGTAAGGCATGGAAGCGCTCTGGGCGAAGGTGGGGAAAATCGGCTCCAGCTTTCCTTCGAAGGAAAGGGCCATAGGTCCGCAATCAGCCGTATTATCGCCGTGAGAGAAGTGACCGTAGTTATTAGTGTGGCCAAGATAACGTCCGCCTACCATCTCTATCTTATCGACAGCATTACTGTCATTACTTACAGATACGATGATGGTACCAAGGGATCTCTCGAAAAGTTCCTTCTCAGGGAAGTTCTCATCAAAGTTAAAGCCAAGGCTGTTACCGAAGCACATCTGGGCAACTCTTGCAGCGATACCTGCGCTTCTTACAACAGCTGCATTAAGGAGAAGTCCTCTGCTGTGAAGTTCCTTGACGGCCTTAACAACTCTTAAGAAATGATCTTTCTTATAGTAGCCTTTGCCGTTTCTTGCCAATTTGATAACATATGCTTTCTGGCTTGGGGCCTTAAATGTAGCTGTTACCAGCTTATCTGTAGTAGTCATGCCAACAGCAAAAGATACGAGCGTGGGAGGTACATGTATATCGTTAAAGGATCCGCTCATGGAGTCCTTACCGCCAATGGACGCAGTACCGAAATCAAGCTGTGCCTGGTATGCGCCGAGAAGAGCCTGTAAAGGCTTGCCCCATGCAGTCTCAGAACTCATCCTCTCAAAGTATTCCTGGAACGTAAGTCTTGCAGTAAGAGGATCAACACCCATACAGAGGATCTTAAGAAGGCTCTCTACAACTGCATGATAAGATCCGGCATAGGGATTCCACTCAGTAAAGTAAGGATCGAAACCGTAAGTCATTACAGAGCAGTCCTTTGTCGTTCCCTTATCGAGAGGGATCTTGCTGGCCATACCTTCCTCAGGTGATGTCTGGTACTTACCACCGTAAGGCATGATAGCGGAACCGGCTCCGATAGTAGAGTCAAATCTCTGGGAAAGTCCTTTTCTGGAGCAGCCTTCAAGAGAATTAAGGGCAGCAGCCAGGGACTTTTTAAAGTCGTGGGGTGTGTAACCGGGAATAACGGAATCGATATATCCGTTATCCATATCAGCAGGTGTTACTTCGGCCTTTGCAAACTGCTTGGCACCGTTTGTATCGATGAAGGATCTGGGAAGATCAACAATGGTCTTACCGTTCCAGACCATCTTCATTGAAGGCTCCTCTGTAACCTCAGCAACAACTGTAGCCTCCAGGTTTTCTTTGGCAGCAGCCTCCATGAACTTATCAAGGGAATCAGGATGGATAACAACAGCCATTCTCTCCTGGGACTCGGAGATAGCGATCTCTGTGCCGTCAAGGCCTTCATACTTCTTGGGTACAAGGTCAAGATTGATCTTAAGGCCGTCAGCCAGCTCACCGATGGCAACGGAAACGCCGCCGGCACCGAAGTCATTACATCTGATGATGAGCTTTGTTACTTCAGGGTTCCTGAAGAGTCTCTGAAGCTTTCTCTCTGTAGGAGGATTACCCTTCTGTACTTCAGCGCCGCAGGTAAGGACAGACTTCTCGTCATGGGCCTTAGAGGAACCTGTAGCACCGCCGATTCCGTCACGGCCTGTCCTTCCGCCGAGAAGTACGACGATATCTCCGGCAGCAGGTCTTTCCCTGACGATATTTTCAGCAGGAGCGGCACCAACAACGGCACCGATCTCCATTCTCTTGGCAACATAACCGGGATGATAGATCTCATCTACAAGGCCTGTGCAAAGACCGATCTGGTTACCGTAGGAACTGTAGCCGGCCTGGGCCGTCCTTACGATCTTCTTCTGGGAAAGCTTGCCCTTAAGGGTCATGGATACGGGAACTGTAGGATCACCTGCGCCTGTTACGCGCATTGCCTGATATACATAAGATCTTCCGGAAAGGGGATCTCTGATAGCTCCGCCAAGACATGTGGCAGCGCCACCGAATGGTTCGATCTCCGTAGGATGGTTATGGGTCTCGTTCTTGAACATGAAGATATAATCCTTATCCTCACCATCTACCTTGATACGGATCTTGATGGAGCAGGCATTGATCTCTTCAGACTCATCCAGATCCTGAAGCTTTCCGTCCTTCTTAAGCTTTCTC
>JAGAFH010000174.1 GCA_017612755.1 Clostridiales bacterium | reverse complement strand
CACAAGGGAATCATCGCTGTTGATGACCAGTTTTGCCTCTGTCTTGTCGATACCGCCGGCAATGAGGTCCCTGGTGTGGGTAAGTTCCCCGTATCTGTTCAGCTGGTCCCTGAAAAGGTTAGTGACTACCGATACCTTAGGCTTAAGATCCCCGGCGATCTTTGCAAAAGCCGCCTCATCCGTTTCCAGTACATAGACTGTCCCCTTAGACTCTTTGTCCGTCTTCTTGATCTCGTCTTTTCCGCAGATAAGGGTAGTTGCGATACCGGAGGCCAGGTTGGCTCCGGAGATATTATTGATGACATCATATCCCATCTCGTTAAGAAGATCCGAGATCATGTGGGAAGTGGTGGTCTTTCCGTTTGTTCCCGTGATGGTGATTATATCCTTGCCTTCCGCCTCTTTTGCAATGATGGACGGATCGGCCTTAAGGGCAAGTTTTCCGGGTAAGGTAGTAGCACCTTTCCCCATAAGGCGAAGGATCTTTCTGGTAGTCTTTGCCGTTGCCCTTCCTATAAACTTTCTCAATTTTCCTCCAGAAGATGGCCTATCACAAGAAGCCTGTGGGTCACGCCAGCCGCAGGGTATGTACAGGTTATGAGGGTAAGCTGCTTGGTATCGGTGATATCGCCTTCGATGTAGTCGTCTACTTCTGACGGCGGTACGGTCAGTATCTCATCTACGATGTATACCAGCTCGTGTCCGTCGACGGTCAGGATCCTTACGGGATCTCCTATCTCCACTTCATCCAGCCTGTTGAACATGGCTCCCTCCTGCCTCATGTGATGGGCCAGGATAGTACAGTTTCCCTCTTCGCCCGGAAGGACGGATCCTTCGTAGTGACCGGCTCCGTAGCGGAGAGCGATCAGTGATGCCTCGTTCCAGATGGGAATGCTGATATCCACGGAATCGATCTCGATTATGCCTATCGCCGTAAGGGTGACATATTCGGGAAGGTCCGCCTGGGCATCATCCATCATCTGCTGTATAAGCTCGGCTTCATC
This sequence comes from Clostridiales bacterium, assembly GCA_017612755.1. Classification (GTDB taxonomy): domain Bacteria; phylum Bacillota; class Clostridia; order Saccharofermentanales; family Saccharofermentanaceae; genus Saccharofermentans. The sequence goes on along the minus strand of JAGAFH010000174.1, from coordinate 6,515 downwards.
GCCGTAAACATCGTAGGATTCGCCGTTCACTTCCATTCCGTCCCTGGGTACCACGAAGGTGATCTCCGTGTTTTCGCCAAGTTCTATCTGTTCGCGTACGGACTGAAGGCCGTCATCCGCCACCCTGGATCTCTTGAAGTTCTTGATGGGATCTACCAGGAGGAGCACGACGCCTAAGATGAGCAGAAGGATCGATATGAAAAGAAGAAGATTCTTGTTGTTGGCCTTAAATCTTCTCTCTTTCTCGAGTTCCATTTCGTTGGTTTTCTTCATTTTCTGCTCCAAAATTAAAAAATACATCGTTATTATAATGCAAAACTGTGATATTATGTATTTAATTTTCGCTTAAAGGAGTACCCGGTTTCAAATGAGCACCGATCTGTGGGACAAAGCACTGAAGATCCTCGAGATAGATACAAGAGTAAATTCCGTTATCTACAGCACCATCCTTTGTAACGTAAAGCAGGTGGATTTCAGTGACAATGTGCTCATCCTCTCCTGCAGGAACGACTATGAACTGGGACTCGTAAAAGGCAAGGAGATCGATACTTACATCAACAATGCCGTAAATATCGTTTCTGACGGAAATGTCTCTGTAAAGTACATAATCGAGGGAGACGAGAAGGCAAAGACCGTCACTTCCCTGAGCGAAAAGAGAGCTATCCGGAAAGAGAACCTCACTGTTAACGACGGTATCTCTTCCGATTTTACCTTCGATAACTTCATAGTCGGAGACTGTAACAGGTTCGCCCATGCATCTGCCATCTCCGTTGCCAATAATCCCGGAAAGAGTTCCAGCAGGAATCCTCTTTATCTCTGGGGTAATTCAGGTCTCGGAAAGACCCACCTCATGAAGGCCATCGGATACAGCATAAGACAGAACTTCAAGGATAAGATCGTTCTTTATACCACCTGTGAGGAATTCACAAATGCATATATCGCCTGCATGAAGAGCAAGCAGTATGAGGAGTTCCGCGCCAAATACAGAGGTGTTGACGTGCTTCTCATCGACGATATCCAGTTCCTTATCGGAAAAGAAGGTATCCAGATGGAATTCTTCAATACCTTCGAGTCCCTTATCACATCCGGCAAGCAGATCGTAATTACCTGTGATAAGGCTCCCAAGAACCTGACAGAGCTTGATTCCAGGCTCACATCAAGATTCCAGAACGGTCTTATGATGGATATCCAGCCCCCGGATTTTGAGACGAGAAAGGCCATCTTCCTCAACAAGGTCCAGAAGGACGGTCTTGATCTTTCAGACGACATAATCAACTATGTCTGCGAGAATGTAACTAAAGACGTAAGGGATCTGAACGGCGCTTATAATATAGTTTCGGCATATTATGTCCTCTCAAATGGAGAACTTACCCTTGATATCGTGGAGTCAAAGCTCTCAACTGTCATCTCCCCCGGAAAGAACAAGAAGCTTACGGTAGAGATAGTCATTGATGCTGTTTCAAAGTATTACGATATCTCCGCAGAGAAGATGATCGGAAAGCTCAGAAATGCTGAGATCGTTAATGCCAGATCTGTGGCTATGTATATCTGCAGGGATCTTCTGGAGATGCAGTATGAGAAGATCGGCAGCAAGTTCGGCGGAAGAAAGCATACTACCGTGATGAATGCGTGCAATAACGTGGAACAGGATGAAAACCTGATGGCTGATATCGAGAGCATCAAGAAAAGGATCATGGAATAATCTTTTGAACATTTTCCTGTTCATATGTTTACAACTTCATGTAGGTATCCTGTTCATAAGATTCAGATGTAAATCACCTTACCTTTCCGAACATGGCAAAAACGTCTTATGAACACTTGATTAACACTGTTACAAGTCCTTGTTTAAAAGGCTTTCCGGCCTTATGAACATTTTCTTCAGGATATAATAGGATTACTGATAAGATAACTATAAATACCCTTAGTCACAATTGAATTCCGGGCCTATATAAAGTATAATATTACTCAGCATTTTTGATTATCAGAAAGGAATTATCCTGTTATGAAGTTTAATTGTAATAAGTCAGATCTTATAGAAGCTATATCGATTGTACAGAAGGCAATAAAGACTAATTCAACTGTCCAGATCCTTGACGGTATCCTTATCCAGGCTGATGACAGCGGAGTTAAGCTCACAGGATATGACCTTGAGACAGGTATCGAAGCTGACCTTGATTCTGATATCAAGGAGAACGGATCCATCGTTGTTCCCTCCAGACTTTTCAGCGAGAACATCAAGAAGCTTCCCGAAGAGATGACTACTATCTCCACAGACGACAGAAACCAGCTCAGGATCGAGTGCGGATCATTTGATACGAACATCAAGGGTAATTCAGCTGATTCTTATCCCAAGATTCCTATCATTGAGACAGAGAATAAGATCACTATCGGACAGAAGGTCCTTAAGAATATGATCGACCATACCATCTTTGCAGTTTCCAAGGATGATACGAGACAGTCCCTTACAGGCTGCTGCCTTGAAAGCGACGGTTCCACCATCACGATGGTCGCTATCGACGGATTCAGGATGGCATTAAGAAGAGAAGATGCCGGAACTGACTTCCCTCTTATGAACTTCATCATTCCCGGTAAGGCACTTTCCGAGTCTGCCAAGATCTTCGACGGTGATTCTGATGACAAGGAAGTAATCATCTACTCTTCCTCAAATCACCTTCTTTTTGATATCGGCAAGGTAAGGATCGTTTCCAGACTTATCCAGGGACCTTTCGTTAACTACAATTCCATTATCCAGAAGAATCCCAAAAGCATCATGAGAGTCAACAGAAAGGCTATCCTTGATGCTGTAGACAGAGCTGCCATCATGATCATGACTGATGAGAGAAGATGCCCTGTCAGACTTTCAATGGATGATGATACTACTCTTGTTGTTTCATCCACTACCGAAGCAGGAGATACAAAGGAGAGCATCGACATCTCCATCGAAGGCGAGAATATCGATATCGACTACAATGCCAAGTTCCTTATCGATGCTCTCAAGAATATCGATGATGAGACTGTAAGGATGGAATTCAACGGTACACAGGGACCCTGCATCATCGTTCCTGAGAACGGTAATTCCTATGTTTATCTGATCCTTCCTATCAGAAGATGATCATAAAACACATATCTCTTGATAATTACAGAAGTTACGGAAGGCTTGACCTCGATGTCGGGCCTTCTGTTAATATTGTCTACGGAAATAATGCCCAGGGTAAGACTAATCTCATAGAGGCAATAAATGTCTGTTCCTGCACAGCTTCCCACAGGACTTCCACGGACAGGGAACTTGTTAAGATAGGAGAAGACGGATACAGCATAAAGCTCCTGTGTCACGATGAAGTATATGGCAATGACACCGAACTTCAGGCCTCATATCTGCTGGAAAACACCCCGAAAAACAGTTCCAATAAGCCAAAACGCGAATTATACCATGACAACATGAAGATCGAGCGTATATCCGATTATATCGGCGTTTGTAACACTGTTATATTTGCTCCTGAGGACTTAAATCTTGTAAAAGGATCCCCTTCCGGCAGGAGAAAGTTCTTCAATATGCTGATCATCAAGGTGGCTCCCTCCTACTTCAACATCCTGAACGGAACCAACAGGATCCTGAACCAGAAAAACATCTGTATCAAGTCTTTCAAAGGCAAAACAGAGAATATCGACAACAACGCATTGGATTTCTGGGACTTTTCCCTGGCAGACATGTCAGCTGACCTGATCATGTACAGATACAGGTTCGCTTCCCTTCTTTCCAGAAAGGCAGCCATGCACCATTCGGTGATCTCCGGAGGAGAAGAGAACCTTTCTATACAGTATATGTCCTTATCGGGCTCTACAGAGCTTTTAGAGCGCTCCCTGAAGGAAGACGGTATGTACGACCGATTTATGGAGGGAAGGCTTTCTGAGGGCGATCTGAGCGGTATTAAGCGTATATTGTCAGACCATATTCTTCAAAAGCTTCAAAACAGCAGGAAAAATGACGTTGAAAAGGGCATTTCCACCATAGGAGTCCACAGGGATGACCTGGATATCAAGTTAAACGGCTTATCCATGAGGGGATTCTCTTCCCAGGGACAGCAGAGATCCGCTTCCCTGTCCCTTAAGCTGGCCGAACTGGAGATAATCAGGGAGATGGTCTCAAATTCCCCTGTCCTCCTTCTGGATGACGTATTTTCGGAGCTTGATGCCGGAAGAAGGACCAGTCTTCTCGCCGGAATGAAGGAAGCCCAGATCTTTATCACCTGTACAGACAGGTCTTATATCGAGAACGAACTGGCTGCTTTTCTCATGACTGACGTTAAACCAAACTACTATCGTGTAGAAAACAGGACAGTTTTGCCTGAAGTTTGATCAATTTTCTATATTATAATAAGCATATTATGTTATAATTATATAGTTGGAAACTATGTGATCGATGTTTTTGCGCACGGAGGTCCGGAATGTACGTTCATATCGGAGATGATATTGCAGTCAGAGCGGACACCGTTACGGCACTGATCGATATGGAGACGGTCCTTCCTTCCCAGAAGGATGTCATCAATTTTATCAATGCCGAGGATGAGATCGGAAGGCTCCAGTACCTTACGGAAGACATCCCCAGATCCATGATCCTTACCACCGACAAAACTTACATAAGTTCACTGTCAACAGAGGTCTTAAGGCGCAGATTTGAGGGAAAAATGTCGATTTAACATTGTTACAGATCCTTATTTTTCAAGGGTTTGAGTTTGATCTTTAATAGTGTCAAGGAGTTTTGATATTTATGAGTGAAAATGAGAAGGAAAACCTTAACGGAAAGAGTGAAATGGTAGATCTTTACTACCAGCCGGTGGAAGAGACCGGTGATGATGACGATCTTAAGAACCTGGCAGAGAATCCCAGGGGTCTGACAGAGGACTTCTCTGAGGAGTCTATGAAAGAGATCGAAGAGGTCACAGCCGGTCAGGAGCAGTTTGATACATCAAATGCCAGTGACTATGATGAAGGCGACATCCAGGTCCTTGAAGGACTGGAAGCAGTCAGAAAGCGTCCTGGAATGTATATCGGTGATACCACCAAGAGAGGTCTTCACCACCTGCTTTATGAGATCGTTGCAAATTCAGTCGATGAGGCTCTTGCGGGACGATGCGATACTATCGACGTTATCATCAATAAAGACGGAACAGCTACAGTTAAGGACAACGGATCGGGAATTCCCGTAGGAAATCACCCGAAAATGGATATTCCTACAGTAGAAGTCGTTCATACGGTCCTTCATGCCGGAGGAAAGTTCGGCGGCGGCGCATACAGCGTTTCCGGCGGTCTTCACGGCGTTGGTGCTTCGGTAGTTAACGCCCTTTCCGAGAGAATGACCGTTCAGGTACGAAGAGACGGCAAGATCTACGAGATCGGATTTGTAAGAGGAGAGACGGTAGAACCTCTGAAAGTCGTCGGAGAATGCGATTTAAGCGACACAGGTACGACAACCACGTTCCTTCCCGATAACGAGATCTTCCCTGAGATAGATTTCGACTGGGATACGATGGTCTCCAGATACAGGGAGATGGCTTTCCTCAATAGAGAAGTTACTATCGATATCACAGATAACCGCCCTGAAGAGCCTAAATTCAAGCATCTTCACTATAATGGCGGTATCATCTCCTTCGTAGAATACATCAACAAGCATAAGGATCCTATCATTCCTACTCCCATCTATTTCACAAAGACCCAGGGAGACTGCTTCGTTGAGATCGCAATGCAGTATAACAGCACATATCAGGAGACGGTCTACTGCTACGCCAACAATATCGCTACTGTAGAGGGCGGTACACATCTCACCGGATTCAGGGCAGCCCTTACCCGTGTTATCAACGATTATGCAAGAAAGCATAATGTTATCAAGGACAGCGATCCTAATCTTTCCGGTGATGATACAAGAGAAGGCCTTGCAGCTATTATCTCTGTTAAGCTTCCCGAACCCCAGTTCGAGGGTCAGACAAAGTCCAAGCTCGGTAATGCCGAGATAAGGCCTATGGTAGAGAATGCGATCTCTGACAAGTTGACTACATATCTTGAGGAGCATCCCCAGGAAGCCAAGATCATCATGGAGAAGTGCCTTACAGCCAGCAGGGCCAGAGCAGCTGCCAAGCATGCAAGAGAAGCTACGAGAAGAAAGACAGCATTCGATTCTGTCCAGCTTCCCGGTAAGCTTGCTGATTGCCAGTCCAACGAGGCAGAGTTCTGTGAGATCTTCATCGTTGAGGGAGATTCCGCCGGTGGATCTGCAAAGCAGGGACGTGAGAGAAAGTATCAGGCTATCCTGCCTCTCTGGGGTAAGATGCTCAACGTTGAGAAGGCCAGCATCGATAAGGTTTATTCCAATGAGAAGCTCCAGCCTGTCGTTACAGCCCTTGGAGCCGGTATTGGCGAGGATTTCGATGCAGAGAAGCTCAGATACCACAAGGTCATCATCATGGCCGATGCCGATGTCGACGGTTCTCACATCAGGACCCTTCTCCTGACATTCTTCT
>JAGAFH010000173.1 GCA_017612755.1 Clostridiales bacterium | reverse complement strand
AGCAGTCTCATCGATCTGGGGCGCTTCTGTCGGTTCGGGAGTAGGAGTGATGGTCGGCGTAGGAGGAAGTGTCTCCACTGCAGGCGCTGACTCACCGGAGGTTGCTTCTGTTTCTGAAGGTTCCGTTGAATCATACTTTCCGGAAGTGATATCATCCATCATATCAACGATCTTATCGTTATCTTCAACAGATCTCTTTCCCTTCTTAAGGATGGAAAGGGCTTCTGTCAGATCTCCCTGCTCTATATAAACTTCTGCAAGTCCCAGGTAAGCATCTTCCTTGTCGGGACAGAGCTCAATGGCATCCTCATAAGCAGAGATAGCCTTTTTATAATTCTCATCATCAAAATATTCTTCTGCCTGGTCGATCAGCTCATCATATTCCTTATCGGTCTTATTTGAAGAACATGAGCATATCATTACTGCAGCAAGGACAACGCTTACTGTCATCAATAACAATCTTCTGGAAAAAGACATATCCGGATCCCCCTCAAAATGATCTTTATGCAGTGATTCTACCACATTCCACTGCCGGTTGACAGATTGCAAGGTGCAGATGGTAGAGACTGCAAATCTTCGGATGTATCGTCAGGTCATCAAGCGAAAGGACATTCCCCCAAATGAAGACAAAAATCGGAAAAGAACTTAAAGTAACAGGCATATCTTTACTGTCTATCCTTCTGGCACTCGCTTTTTTCCTCACAGGATTATGTATATACCACAAGCTAATGCTCCGTAAGGAAAAGTCAGTCATCGAAAACACAGAGGGCCTGATGGTGGAAGTAGACGGAAATTACATGAACCTCTATATGGAAGGCGATGGGGAAAAGACCCTGGTCTTTCTTGCAGGTGCCGGCACCCCCTCCCCTATGTATGACTTTAAGCCCCTTTACACCAGGCTTTCAGATAAATATAAGATCGTAGTCATCGAGAGGTTCGGCTACGGTTACAGCGATGAATGTGAGGGAGACCGCCCCTTAGATCTGATCACGGATCAGGACAGGCAGGCCCTGGCAGAAGCAGGCGTTGACGGGCCCTATATCCTTGTTCCCCACTCCTTATCCGGAGCTGAGGCCATATGGTGGGCCAACCATTATCCGGACGAGATCGAAGCCATAATCGGACTGGACATGAATATCCCCGCCCAGTATGACGCATATCCTGTTTCTTTAGATGATCTGGAAGCCCAGGACCTGGAAGAGGCCATATCTTCCCAGGACTTCTACGACTTTTGGATGTACGATATCGGTCTTGTACGCCTGTTTAATGCAGAGGCCCTGCTCCCTGCCCTGACCTCTGATGATCTGACTGAAGAAGAGAAGGAACAGTACAGAGCCCTGACATATGTGATGTACTGCAGAGGTTCAGGAGCCACCTGGGCAAGAGAGTCGGTCATGACGGAACATGCCCTTACCGCCATGCAGGAATATGTAAACGGCCCTATCCCTGATGTACCCACCCTGATGATCGTATCTGACGGTACAGTGATGAAGCCGGTCTATGGCGACGACTGTACTGAGATCTGGAGATCCATCCATGAGGACTATGTGTCCCGGGTGACTGTGGGTGATATAATTGAACTGGACTGCGGTCACTATGTTCATGCGGAAATGCCTGACCAGGTGGCAGCAGGTATAGAAGAATTCTTAGACTCTCTGGAGCAGGGCTGATATATGATCCTTTCAGAAAAGATAGCTGAACTTCGTAAAAGATCCGGGCTGTCCCAGGAACAGTTCGGAGATAAGATTGGCGTGAGCCGCCAGGCGGTGTCAAAGTGGGAGATGGCCCAGTCCGTCCCCGACATCTCCAAGATAATGACAATAGCTGAATTCTTTAATGTGCCTACAGATTTTCTTCTGAAGGATGAACTGGATCTTTCCTTCCTTTCAGAACAGAAGATACCTGTAGCTTCAGCGGAAAAAGAATCCATTTCCCTGGAGAAAGTGCAGTCATATTTCTACGCGAAGAAAGCATCTGCTAAATACATTGTAGGATCTGTTTTCCTGTTTTTCCTCTCACCGGTGGCAGGCATCATCCTGTCCACCCTGGGAAGCGACAAGCTCCCTCTTCTGGGAGTCATGATCCAGATGATATTTCTTATCCCTTTAGCCATCCTGGTGGTCCTTGCTGTCAAAAAGACATCTGACTTCAAGCCTTTGTTTGATAAAGATGCGGAACTGGCCTACGGCGTTAAGGGCGCAGCAGAGGAAGCAAAGAAGAGATTTGACCACACCCACCTTCTCGGGGTGATCATAGGCATCGTTTTCCTGCTTGCTTCTGTTATCCCTATGATGACCTGCGGACTTCTTCTGGAAACAGATGGTCCCGGTCTTATCCCGGGAGCCATCATCATGCTCCTTCTTCTGGCCGCAGGAATATCATCTATCGTCTACGTCTCCATGATAAACGGTGGCTACAAAAAGATCCTTAAGATCAGGTGATCAGGATGTAGTCTGCCTTGTCGGAATACTCTCCTCCGTGAAAGGAAGGATCCACATAAAGGACTGATCCCTCCTGTGCTGATAAAAGCATCAGCTCTTAAAATAAAATAAAGAACGAAAGGATATCCCAGATAAATACCAGGGTGGTCCAGATGACCAGGACACCGTTATAGAAAACACCTTTACTGCGGGTAAAGACATAAAGCAGGCCTAAGATAGCGGAGTAACCTACCACGATAGTAATAAAGATCTCCTGTTTCGCTGAATGGGACTCGCCGTTCTTCATGTCTGGATCGCCCAGAACAGGGCTGTCTTCCGGAAGCGCCTCCACCCTGGCCTCATACTCTTCAAGTGTATATACCTTGTGACCGTAGAAGATATCCTTCTCCTCGTCGCTTCTGAACTCAAGATTAGCTATGGGATAATCATGAAGGATATCCCCATCGTGATAGACAGTGCAGTATCTTCCATTCAGATCATAAGCATAGATCTTCACACCATTGGAAGCACAAATCATATACCTGGGGTCATTGTGATCTACATCCGTAAACTCCCACCAGTCTCCGGTCGATTTGGTATAGGCTTCAGCCCTGAAATAATACTCTCCATCCAGATACATGTCGTAAGCTGTGTTGGAATTGCGGTCGAGCACAAAATAAGAGAACCCCATGTATATCATGGAGAGCACTATAAAGATAATCGCAAATTCACCGGCTCTGCTCTTATTCATCTGTAGATTCCTTATTCCCTAAAAACTATCCCACTTCGTTAATTATACCACAGCTAAGAGAGTAAATACCCTGATTGCGATTTCCGCAGGAGCAAAGCTCCGAGGACTTAGCAATCAGGGTATTACGAACGTTGGCACCCCCAACAGGAATCGAACCCGTACCAGCAGTACCGGAAACTGCTGTTCTATCCATTAAACTATGGAGGCATCTCGCGGTATTATATCATGTTTTCGCTTCATTTTTATTCCTGATGACAACATTAAGAAGATTTGTAACTTCTTCTACCGTCCTGTCGTGGCGGTTGCTCCTGGGTTTGTAGTGAAGATATGGCTTGCCCTGGGCATTCATGAGAAGCCTTCCCGCAAACTCCGGATCGCCGAAAAGAACTGTCAGAGCCTTCATGTCAAGCTTTCTGTCTCCTGCAAAATAAAGAAGCACTCCCGTCTCCTTAAAGCAGACCCTCTCAAAACCTCCCTCGGCAGCAAGGGCTTTTATGAGGGATGCACCTGCAAGGAACAGGACTTCCCTGGGCGGATCGCCGTAGCGGTCCGTAACTTCGTCGATAAAGTCGTCCCGCTCCTTCTCGCTGGTGATATTCCCGATACGTCTGTAGGCTGCCATCCTGAGAGCTTCGTCGTCTATATATCTGGAAGGGATATAGGAATCGAAATCCACTTCCAGATTGACAGAGATCCTGGGAAGATACGTGGTGTCTCCTTCTTCCCTGAGGTTCTTGATCTCCTCGTCCAGGAGCCTGCAGTAAAGTTCGTATCCGATCACATCCATCTGGCCGTGCTGTTCTGCTCCCAGAAGATTTCCGGCGCCTCTTACCTCCAGATCCCTGAGGGCTACCTTTACGCCGGATCCCAGCTCCGTAAATTCCCTTATGGCCATAAGGCGTTTTCTGGCATCGGAGTTCATTTCCTTTTCGTCGTTATATGTTATATATGCATATGCCTGTCTGTCGGATCTTCCGACTCTTCCCTTGATCTGGTAGAGCTGGGAAAGACCGAACCTGTCGGAATCTTCCACGATCATGGTATTGACGTTGGGCATGTCCACGCCGGATTCGATTATGGTGGTGCAGACCAGGATATCCGATTCACCCAGGATGAAGGATTCGATTATCTTCTCCATCTGATGTTCGCTCATCTTGCCGTGGGCATATACCACCCTGGCTCCCGGCATAAGTTCCGACAGCCTGTCAGCTTTTTTGTCTATGTCTGCAGTCTTGTTATAAAGATAGAAGACCTGGCCTCCTCTTGAGATCTCACGAAGGCAGGCCTGGACCACCACTTCTTCGTCGTATCCCAGGACATAGGTCTGGACAGGACGGCGGTTCATGGGAGCCTCGTCCAGGACTGATATATCCCTGATGCCTGTCATGGACATATGAAGGGTCCTGGGGATGGGGGTGGCGGTCAGGGTGAGGACGTCGATATTGGCTCTCATGGCCTTGATCTGCTCCTTGTGGTTGACTCCGAAACGCTGTTCCTCATCTACTACAAGAAGCCCCAGCTTGTGGGGGATAACATCCTTTGAAAGGATCCTGTGGGTACCGATAACCACATCCACATTTCCGTTCTTAATGTCCTCCAGGCTCTGCTTAAGTTTTGCGGGAGTAACGAATCTTGAGAGAAGGGCCGTCCTTATTGGGAAGTTTCCCACCCTTGCAACAAAGTTGTCGTAATGCTGCTGGGCAAGAAGTGTGGTGGGTGCCAGCATAAATGCCTGGCGTCCGTTAGTGACGCATTTGAACATGGCCCTGAAAGCTACCTCAGTCTTTCCAAATCCCACGTCTCCGCAAAGGAGCCTGTCCATGGGGATATCGCTCTCCATGTCTTTTTTTATGTCCCTTATAGCCGCCAGCTGGTCCTCGGTCTCCACAAAGGGGAAGTTCTCCTCAAACTCCTTCTGCCAGGAATCGTCCGGACCGCAGGAATATCCTTTGCTGGCTCTTCTGGCTGCATAGAGCTTTACCAGGTCGAAAGCGACTTTCTTGATGGAGGTCCTGGCACGTTCAACGCTTCTTGTCCACTCACCGGAATCAAGGGATGAGAGCTTGGGGGCATTCCCGTTGGGACCTACATATTTCTGAAGCTTATCCAGCTTGTCTACAGGAACATAGATAACAGCATTCTTTGCATAGTTGATCTTAAGGTAATCCTGGTTGGACTTACCCATCCTCATGTTGACTATGCCCTCGTACTGGCCTATACCGTGGGCGTCGTGTACTACATAATCACCGGGGTTGATGTCGCCGAAAAAAGATATCCTTCCGGCAGTATTCTTTTTCTTTTTCGAGAGCTTCTTCTCCGCTCCGAAAACATCGTGTTCACCAATGAGCTCAAGTCCGATACCGGGATAGGAAAAACCTGACGGGAAATGTCTGTCTATGATGACGGGACTTACTCCCTCCCCCATCATCCTGAGCCTGAAAGCTTCCGTTCTCTGGGCGCCGGACAGCATAAAGATGACCCGGTCCTTACTGTCCTTTATCTCACCTGCAAGGGCATTGTCCCTGCCCCTCCAGTTCTCGCCGGAAATACCCGTAACGTTTATGGTCTTTCCGCCGGCAAGACCGTTGGAAGAAGACTTAAGACAGGACAGCAGGGTTAGCTCCCTGAGCTTTCCGATCCTTACCATAAGATCTGATGTTTTTATTGGAGTCTCAAAAGCGCACTTGGGAGTTCCGCCTGTCTCAAACTGGGTCTTGAACCTGGCATAGTAATCAGCCAGGTATCCGTCCATCCTCTGACGGCATTCGCCCAGTTCGTTGATGTAGATATCGCACTTTTTTCTGTCTATATAATCAAGGATCGTATCAGGTTCTTCGATGATGAGAGGAAGCCATCTTGATATGGCCGACAGCCTCATTCCCGCCCTCATAAAGTCAGCGTCTTCCGAAGCTATCCTGTGAAGATGTTCAGCTGTCTTTCTTTCGGAAGAAGCATTCATGGCATTGATATCATCAGCTGCCGAAAGCTGCATCTTCTTTGCCAGGATCTCCCGGTCTTTTTTTCCGATAGTGACTTCGCAGGCAGGATAGACTTCCGCCCTTCTTACCGAGTCTGTGGATCTTTGCGAATCGGGATCGAATGTCTTTATCTGATCTATCTCATCGTCGAAAAAACTGATCCTCAAAGGCTCCGTCCTGTCAGGAGGAAATATATCGACTATATCTCCTCTTGCGGAGAATTCACCTTTGGATGAAACGCTTCCGGTCCTTTCGTATCCGAGATCCGAAAGCCTTGATATAAGGTCTGAGATCTCCATGGTATTCCCGAGTTTTAAGACGATGGCTTTCGACTGGAATTCCTTCCTTGGCATCAGCCGGTTTACGAGAGCTCCTGCGCAGATCAGGGCTGCACCGAAATCAGATCTGATGATCCTCTCGATGGTCCCTGTCCTGTCCTGGTCATTGTCCCTGGAAGTTGCCACAGCGGAAACAAGTGACATCTCGGAAGGACGCAGGATCAGGATATCATCATCCGTAAATGCGGAAAGGGCAGTAGACATTTCTCTCGCTGCAGGATAATCCGGCACCACGATGACCGGCTTTTTTCCGTCCATAGCCGATAATGCGGAAGCCAGGTAGCTTTTCTGCTGCTCACAAAGGCCCGTTATGTTCAGGGGGATCTTTTCCTCCCCGCATATTTGACGGGTCTTTATAAGTTCCTTATCCTTTGCGATAAGGTCTAATATGTCCTTTACCTTTTTGTCCATCTTATGAATCGTGATTTCCGGTGATATATTCAACTACGCTGTCAGATGCGGCGATGAAGGAATCCATCATCTCCTGCCTCTGATCCTTGGGGATCTGCTCCAGCACATAATCGATAAGTTCCCTGTGCTCGGGAACAGGGCCTGTGCCTATGCGGACCCTGGGAAATTCGGATGTGCCGAGACACTTGATGACTGACTTCATGCCGTTATGGGTTCCTGCAGAACCTTTTTCCCTCACCCTTATCTTTCCGATGTTGATGTCGATATCGTCGTAAACGACGATTATCCTGGAAGGGGGTATCTTGAAATAGTTGGCTGCAGGAGCAATAGCCTCTCCGGAGAGGTTCATAAAGGTCTTGGGCTTCATGATGATCACTTCCCGGCCCTCGATCTTTCCCTTTCCGTATACGGAATTCCACTTGCTCTTAGAAAGGGTGATCCCGTATTTATCCGCAAGATATTCTACTGCGAGGAATCCGCAGTTATGCCAGGTATATGCATACTTGTCTCCCGGATTACCCAGGCCTGCTACAAGCCAGATCTCTTTCTCTCTTATCAAAGTTCAGACCTCTTTGTATCCAGCTTTATATAGTTGGCTCCTCTTAAGCGGTTCTTCTTTGCCACCCACTCGTCCTTGTTGACCTGCTTTGATCTTCCGATACCGAGGCCCAGGGGAGGTACATCATTGGTGATGGTGGAACCGGCTGCGATATAACTGTCCTTACCGAGAACAACGGAGGAAAGGATGTTGGAGTTACCTCCGATGAAGACATTATCCTCGATGATACATCCCACCTTATCCTGACCGTCGAAGTTACATGTAACTGTTCCGCAACCGAAGTTAACGTTTCTTCCGACTGTGGAGTCACCGATATATGTAAGGTGTCTTGCTCTTGTATAGTCATCTATAGTGGAGTTCTTGACCTCAACATAGGCACCGATGGTAACATGGTCGTTGATCTTCGTCTCAGGCCTTATATGTGAGAAAGGTCCGATACGGCAGTCGCTTCCGATGATGCACTGGGTTGCGACAGAATAGTCGATGACCGTTCCGTCTCCCACCTCGACTCCGTCAAGTCTCGTATTCTCACCGATGATGCATTCTTTTCCGATCTTTGTATTTCCCATGAGAGTAGTTCCGGGAAGTATAGTAGTATCCTGTCCGATCTCAACGGCATGATGGATCCAGGTGGAATTCTCATCTATGATCTGGACCCCGTTATTCATATGCTTTTCCAGGATCCTTCTGTTCATGATCTTGCCGGCTTCCAGAAGCTGCTTCCTGTTATTTACGCCCATGGTATCTTCGATATCACAGACAACAGATCCGATCTTGTTTCCGTCCCAGATCAGTATCTCGATAGTATCCGTAAGATAATACTCCTTCTGGGCATTCTGGGCAGAAAGTCTTCCCAGTGCAGAAAGGAGAAGTGAGGTCCTGAAGACATACATGGAGGAGTTGATCTCCTTGATGGCCTTCTCGTCAGGAGAGCAGTCCTTGTCTTCCACGATTTTAAGAACGTTACCTTCGAAGTCACGTACAAGTCTTCCGTAACCTGTGGGATCATCGGCAACGGCAGTAATGACAACTGCGCCGTAGTCACCCTCGTCCATCTTATCCACTGCCTTTGAGATCGTTTCCGCGCTTACCATGGGAGAGTCTCCGGGAAGAACGATAACATATCCGTCCCTTCCTTCAAGGAAAGGAGCCGCCTGCATGACTGCATGTCCGGTACCGAGCCTCTGCTCCTGGAAAACATAAGCCACATTCTCACCAAGTATGTCTCTTATCTCTTCCTGCTTCTCACCTACGATATAGACCTGCTCGCTGCAACCTGCTTCACAGAGAGCATCAGCCACCCATCTGATGATAGGTTTACCGGCGACCTGGTGGACTACCTTGGAGTGAACTGATTTCATCCTGGTGCCTTCGCCTGCCGCCATAACAACTGCACAAATATCCATTTATATGATCCCCTTCGAAAAACCGTATAGACACATCAAAAGCGGAAAGACAAGAAATGTCTCCCCGTCGTATGATCATATCTTCCCTGTAATTATAGCAAATATTTTTGCTCATGTTAGTGTATAATATAAAAAATCCGAAAACATCAAGGAGGATCTTTCATGATCGCCATCCTACTTGCAGCAGGATATGCAACCAGGCTCTATCCGCTGACAAAAGACAAGCCCAAGTCACTGCTCCCCCTCGGAAGCAGACTGATCATAGATTACATAATGGACTCCGTAGATAAGATCTCCGGTCTTTCGAAAGTAGTCCTCATTACCAACGATCTGTTCACAAAGCAGTTTGAGGACTGGGCCGCTTCTCTTGACAGAGAGGGCAAGGCTCCTGTAGTCGTTCTCAATGACGGGACCACTGATGACACCAACAAAAGAGGCGCCATCGGAGACATCAAGTTTACCATCGACACCCTGGGTATAGACGATGATGTCTGCATCCTGGCAGGAGACAATATCTTCACTTACAGCATCGAAAACATGCAGGCATTTTTTGAAGAGAAAAAAGCTCCCACTCTCATCGCCATCAACGTTCCTGAACTTCACCAGAGACAGAAACTGGCAGTAGCAGTTCTCGACGATGACTGCCGTGTCATCGATATGGAGGAGAAGCCTCAGGAGCCCAAGAGCGAGTGGGGCATCTATGCCACATATTTTTACGGCAGGGAGATCCTTCCTCTCATCGACACATATCTTGAAGAAGGCAACTCACCGGACGCTCCCGGAAACTTCCCTTCCTGGCTTTATAAGAGGATGCCGGTATATGCTTTTAAGGGCGACGGCGAATGTATAGATATCGGAACCCTTGAAAACTACGAGAAGACCTGTAAGGAATATGAAGACAGGTAACGGTTCCGACAGATTAATAAGAACGGCGGCGGTATTATTGATTGCCGCTGTTTTTGCATCCCTTACAGGATGTCTTGTTAATGAGGAGAGCGAAGGGACAGTCCCTTCAGAAACAGTTGCTTCCCAGGCTGCCCCGACAGCCACTCCGTCTCCCACTCCTACACCCACGCCCACCCCTACACCTGCTCCTACTCCCGTACCCACACCGGTACCGGAAGTCGTAGAGCCCCAGTTTGAGGAGACCTGGTACAACGGTTATGTGGATGCCAGATCCGTCACGGCCACCATCGTGGAAAACCCTGACGATGTGACCGTTCTTGTTAACAAATATTATGCCCTTCCGGCGGACTATGTCCCCGACGATCTCGTCACGGCTCCCCATTCGGGGAACCAGCAGATCAGACAGGAAGCATGTGATGCATGGGAGGCCATGTACGATGCATGCGTAGATGCCACGGGACAGGGACTCTATCTTGTTTCCGGATACAGGGATTACAACACACAGCAGTATCTTTTCGACAGATCAAGAAACTTAAGGGGCATCGAATTTGCAGTGAGAAAAAATGCTGTTCCCGGAAGGTCTGAGCACCAGCTGGGTCTGGCCCTTGATATCACTCCCGCAGGATGCTCCGAGATCCTGGATGAGTTTGGTGAGACCACCACGGGCCAGTGGGTAAACGAACACTGCTACGAGTACGGTTTTGTAAGAAGATATCAGGAGCAGTACAAATACGAGACCGGATATGATATCGAAGCCTGGCACTACAGATACGTGGGAGTTGAACTGGCAACTTACCTTTACGAGAATGACATGTCGCTTGAAGCCTACTACGGTCTTGAACAGGTCCTTCCCTGGGACGAGTAGTTTTTCGCCCTTTTATTTTCGCTGACCTTGTGTATAATATATTCGAATCCAAGGCGGGGCGTAATTCCCCGACCGGCGGTGTTCTCTGCCCCATAGGACAGGGTAAGCCCGCAACTCCCGTCAAATCTTTAAGGCGGGACTGACACGGTAAGATCCCGTGGCCGACGGTACAGTCCGGATGGAAGGAGTCGATTTTTTTATGTCCGAAATCACCAAAGATTCAACTATGTCCGTACGACGTGCGATCATCAGAAAGATCGCCTGCACAGCCGTAATGACGGCTCTGGCAGTTACCCTCATGTATGTAGAGGTATCCCTGCCCTTTATGCCACCGTTCCTCAAGTTCGATTTTTCAGAGATCCCAGTACTGGTGGGATCATTTGCACTGGGTCCCATTTACGGGATCATCATCGAACTGCTGAAGAACCTTCTTCACCTTCCCGCTACGGGAACCATGGGTATAGGCGAACTTTCCAACTTTATCACGGGAAGCATCTATGTCTTTACTGCAGGAATGATCTATTCAAAGCACAGAACGAGAAAGGGCGCTATCATCTCAATGATCGTTGCGACTCTCCTTCTGGGTCTCATCGCCTGCCCTTTCAATTATTTCATCACACTTCCCCTTTATGAGTCAGTCCTTCATGTGCCTATGGAGGCCATCCTGGGAATGTGCAGCTACAATCCCCTTATCAAGGAGAAGATCGACCTTATCACATATGTCTTCCTTCCCTTTAATCTCTTTAAGGGCACAGTGGTAGCCATCATCACGTTCTTTATCTATA
This sequence comes from Clostridiales bacterium, assembly GCA_017612755.1. Classification (GTDB taxonomy): domain Bacteria; phylum Bacillota; class Clostridia; order Saccharofermentanales; family Saccharofermentanaceae; genus Saccharofermentans. The sequence goes on along the minus strand of JAGAFH010000173.1, from coordinate 10,597 downwards.
AGCCCATCTCAAGACTTATAAACAAGACTTATAAAGAAACCAGAGAGTGATCTTTATTCTTCTTCCACAGGGAAAAGATAGGCAATGAAATCGTTGTTTAAGGCGCCTCTTGTATAGGTGATCTTATCTGCGACCATGTCTCTTATGGCATCGACATATCCGTCGGGTATGTCGATATCATCAGAGGCGGGGATAAACTCACCGCTGGAATTTATATAAGTTCCATAATCCGTCTTCCAGTCGTAATTGAGATCAAAATAAAGAGCCGGCGCATCAGAGAGCACATCCCTTCCCGGGAAGAGACGGCTGTCCCACTCCAGTCCGAAAAGGTTAAGAAGGGTAGGCAGGATATCCATGCTGGAGGCAGGTGAATCCACTATGATGGGATCCATATCCTCAAGACATCCGGACCAGATGATGGCCCTGTTATGGTCTCTTTCGATGTAGTTGGTCACATCATATCCGTAAAGTTCCGAAAGATAAGGCACATTTCCGGGAGGCGCATCCTGGTCAAGTCCGTAGGGGAAATGGTCGGCACAGATGCAGATGACCGTATCATCTTCGATCCCGTATTCCTCCAGCTGTCCCACCAGATAAGCCATGGAAGCTTCAAGCTCCAGGTTGGCAGATATATATGCCCTTACTTTTTCAGATACAAGATCTTCCATAAAGGCGGTCTCATCCCAGTGGGCCCTGGCCATGGCATTGGCGCTGTAGCTGTAGTTACTGTGTCCGCTTACGGTCATGTAGTAGACATTGAACGGCTGGTTTTCGATATAAAGAGGGACTGTTCCCTCGAACATCTGAAGGTCGCTCTCCGGCCATACCGGATCCACATAATCTTCCATTCCGTTGCCCCATCCCATGAAGCCTTCCGAATATCCCAGCCTGTTGTGGGTAGTATTTCTCGTGTAGAACTGGTAGTCGTTATTGTGGAAAGCCATACCGTAATAACCCAGGCTGTTAAGCTGCTGTCCCATAGTAAAATACGTATCCCCGTGGGAAGTCAGATGGGGTACCGAACTTCCTCCCAAAGTGGGAAGGAATCCGAAGAGATGGGTGAACTCTCCTCCTGTAGTTCCGGCCGTGGCAGGGACATAGAAATCGTTGAAGTTAATGCCGTTATAGGCCAGCCGGTAAAGGGTCGGCGTAAGGTCCGGATCGATGACTTCCTCAGTGAAGGCTTCCGCCGTGATCATGATGAGATTCTTTCCCTCAAAAAGGCCTGTGTAGATATTCGTATTTGAAGGCGTCAGTGTGCTGCAGTATTCTGCAAGAGTGCTGATGGTGCCGCTCTCATCTTCCGCGATCTGCTCAAAGTCTATATCCATCACCTGGGGTTCCGGTATGGGTGTAGGCGAAGGTGTCGGTGTGGGGGTAGCTCCCGGGACTGTTGGAGCGGGAGTAGCCGTGGGCTTGGGAGTTACAGTTGGAATGGCATTAGTTCCTGTTGAAGAAGCGGAGAATTCCACGTTGTCTTTCGAAACGTTCTGGATATCCAGCCTCAGGGAATCAAGAAGTCCGAACCGCTGGACCGCCGTCTGGAAACTGTACTCCTCTTTGTATGCCCTTTTGTCCACATCGTTGGTCCTGATAAGGACAGCATTAAGAAGGAAAGCACACACGCCTATGGATATAACAAGCACCACCGCTCTTCTGTCATAGACCGGATACTTTTTATCTGTTATCAGAAAGACCGTTCCGGCGGTGATAAGAATGATAAAGACCACCAGGGTCCTGATACCGGAAGGACTGAATGCCATTTCCTTTATGGTACCCGAAAATCCTGTGAGGGCCCCCTCTCCGCCGTTGACCACAGTGTTAAGATCGTAGACTGTCTTAAACTGCATATAGATAAATCTCTCGACAAGAAAAGGCAGCGCATAAACAGCTGTAAACACCGGCAAAAGGATCCGTCTGGTCCGCCTTGTCACAAGGCATAATATCACCACGGGAACTGTAGTCATGTAAAGTGACGACAGGAACATATGCCCCAGGCTCCTTGCGTTCAGCGATCCGTAGACCAGGTACGCCAGGATGGTCTCGAATATAAAGACCGGGACCGGGAGCAAAAGGGGAATGATTATGGTGGAAATGCTGAGTTTCTTACGTTCAACTATTGGCATATTCCGCGACCGTCGATATATATTTATCAGATTCCAGCCACTCCGGATGAGCTATGGCAAAGACGTGATACATGACTCTTTCCTCAGAGGCAGTATTAAAAAACTCATAGCTGTGGGGCTTGCCAAGAGCCTTAAGTTTTTCGGAGAGAAGGTTATTATCCTTGTCAAGGAAATCCCTGTCTCCGCTCATGAAATTACAGTAAGGGAATGTATCTCTTTCCGCAAGGAGCGTAAGGTCGTATATGTAGTCGGGAAGGACTTTCTTTTTGCCTTCAAAATAGATCCCGGGGAAGGCTCTTCTGAATACTTTCGTGCTTCCGCAGACCATGTTGGAGGACAGGCACCTGATCTCTTTTTCGAAAGAGATATCCAGATCCTTTCTTATGTTTTCATCTCTTATTATCATGGCCACCAGAAGGGCCAGATATCCGCCGGAGGAATCACCTATTGTATGGATCTTTTCTATCCCCTTTTCCCGGGACATAAAGTCGATGACACTGACGATCTCGCCTAACAGGTTCTTAAGGTCGCCCCCGGGAAGAAGGGTGTAGTTCATGTTAAAAACAGGGATGCCGGATACTTTTGCCAGCTTCATACCGAAGGCTTTATCCAGTTCCTTAAACCCGTAGACAAGGGCTCCTCCGTGCATGAGAAGAAATGCCGTCTTCTTCTCATCGGCTTCGAAAGAATATCCTTCGGGAAGGTAGATATCCAGCAGGTGTTCCTCTTTTTTATCATCACGGTAAGGGATATCTTTTATGACTTTTACATCCTCAGGATAGATATCGCCTTTCATCCTCTCCGTATCAGTCTTAACGCAGGCATCTATGAATTTCTGCCTGCCTTTTTTCGCGATCAGATAATCCAAAAACATATGCTTTTTTACCCCCCGGACACACTTTCAATATTAATATTTCACGGCCGCATATCAAAGTCAATTTCAATCATATTACTTTCAGTTTAATTTCCGTGTGATAAAATATCGTCATTATGAAAATGCCCTTTATCAGTGATATCAAAAATGTTGCAAGATGCCTTATCTTTGACCTGGACGACACAGTCCTGGACTCCATGGACCTTTGGAACCGGGTGGATGTGGAGTTTCTTTCAAAAAGAGGATTTAAAGTAACTTCCGATTACACCGATGTAGTCAAGAGTGTCAACATAGACGATGCCGCCAGATACACAAAAGAAAGATTCGCTCTTCCCGAGACACCTCAGGAGATAATGGACGAATGGAACAGCATGGTAAGCTTCGCTTATGAACATGAAGTTAAGCTCAAGGAAGGTGTTTTAGAATACCTTACAAGAGCAAAGAAAGAAGGCCTCGTCCTTTCCTTTGCCACCGCCCTTTCAAAAGATCATGCCCACAAGGCGCTTAAGCATAACGGGATACTTGATCTTTTCACCTGCGGTCTCACCCTTGAAGATATTGGAAAGAGAGCAGACAAGACAGATCCCGGGATCTATCTGGCAATATCTGATATCACAAAGATCCCACCTTCTGAGACCATAGTCTTTGAAGATGTTCCCGTTGCCCTGGAAGGCGCCTTCAAAGGAGGTTTTCAGACCTGCGCAGTGTATGACAGGATAGGAAGCGGTTCGGCTGAAATATGGGACAATATGGCAATAAAGTCGGATTATTACATCAAATATTGGAAAAATTTAATATAATCGCTCCTGTTTGTTCACTTTTATTTAATATCTTCGCGTAATAATATTGATATGTATTACGATGAAAACTATGTCTTTTTCAAAAAGAAAGTCAGCTTCCTGACAGCCATGAGTTCGCTGGTCCTGCTCTTCCTTGCCGGACTCGTTCTTCAGAGCGTTACTTTTTTTCCGCTGTTCCAGATGCTGATATCGATCGTACTGGTACTGATCGCCATTATCTTTAACCTTACTCTCGGGACCCCGGGTTTCGTAGTCTCATCTGTACTTGTTATCTTCCAGATATTCATTTATCTTTACAGGATCTTCTTCTCATTCCGCAACTCAGAAGACGACAATTACTACCTGCAGCTGGCAGTAATGTCCCTGGCCCTCATCTTCATGTTCCGTCTCTTCATAAGAAGGATCAACGAGAAGCTGGAGGGACTGCGCGGAAAAGCAGAGACAGAATACAACAGAAGGATCATGAGCGAAAACGCTTCCCTGGCCGAGAGCGGAACGATCCGTACCAGCCTTATCGTCAAGCATGACGAGCAGGCAGCGGAAGCTGTTACCCAGTCCAGGATCAACACGTCCGATACGCTGACGACTCTTCCCGGAAGGGACATGATCGTATCCCATATCGACAGGCTCATCGACGACAGGATCTTAAGATCCCAGAGTTCCATAGATGCAAAAGCTTCCCAGCATCCCATCTATGTCATCTATCTTTCGGTTATCGATTCAGTCAGGTTCAAGCATAATCTGGGACACAGGACCATCGATCTGTTTATCCAGTGTATGGCCCACCGCTTAAGGGAAGCTGCCGACCCCAAAGACCTGGTGGGAAGGATCTCCGGAAACGAATTCGCAGTAGTAACCTCCAGAGATATCACTGAAAAAGAACTATTCGATTATATCAAGATACTCCGCAATGCCATGAGCGAAAACGAGAATTCCCATGTCTACTCCGGCTATTCCCAGTATCCCAGGGATGCCAGGTTCCCGGGCGTGCTCCTTAACAATGCGGAAGTTGCCATGAGGAGCGCCATCGCTTCTTCAACATATATCGAGAGCTTTACCAGCATCAAGTCCTCCGAGGATTCATTCCTCCGGAAGATGGAACCTTCCGAAAGGCATCAGGTATTTGATTCAGCTCTGGAACATGACGAACTTCACATGGTATATCAGCCCTGCATGGACAAGGACCACAAGGTAGTGGGATTCGAGGCATTTGTCAGATGGAACAGCCCCCAGTACGGTCTGGTGGATACCAGGGATTTCCTGAATTATGCGGAAAAGACGGGACATATCTTTAAGATCGGTGCCATTGTCTTTGACAGGGCCCTGAGGGAATTAAAGAAGATCAACGAACTGTCTTCCGAAACAAAGATGACCATCAACCTCTCAGACATGCAGCTTAAGAATACTGATTCCATGAATGAGATCCTCACTATCATCAAAAGATCGGAATGCAACACTGCCAATCTTATCCTGGATGTTCCTGAGGAGAGCCTGATGACTGATTTCCAGGATATCCGTCCCATCATCGAGAAGATCACTGATATGGGCATCACGCTGGCTCTGGATAACTTCGGAAGAGGTTATTCTTCACTTAACAATATTCCTCTTCTTCCCGTTTCCATCGTTAAACTGGACGGTCATTTCATAACAGATCTTAAGGAAAATCCTACATCAAGACTTCTGACATCATCCATCATCGAGCTCATGTCAGAGATCGATATCTCCGTTGATGCTACAGGTGTTGAGACAAAAGACCAGTTTGATGAACTTGTGGATCTGGGCTGTGCATATTTCCAGGGCAAATATCTCTGCGAACCCATAGCCGATACGGATATGAACCGCTGGATCCTGGACAATATGATCAAATGAGGATCTCTCTTGCAAGTCCCGCTACAGGAAGGCCTACGACGTTAAAATAATCTCCCTCGATCTTTTTGACCAGCAGAGCGCCGCCGCCCTGTATTCCGTATGCTCCGGCTTTATCATATGGCTCGTCTGAAGATATGTATCTTTCGATAAGATCCTTCTGGAAATCATCTAAGGGATTAAACTCCACAAATGTCTCTTCATAAAAAGTCTTTTCGGCTCCGTCCCTGATGACGCAGACACCGGTGATGACACTGTGTATCCTGCCTGACAGTTCCGTCAGCATCCGTCTGGCATCCTCTTTATCTTCCGGCTTTCCCAGTATCCTGCCGTCCAGGACTACTGAAGTATCTGCTCCGATAATGATGTCACCTTCACCTGCAGAAACAGCAGCTGCCTTTGCCCGGGCCAGCTCCATTGCGATCTCCGCAGGACTTCGTCCTTCACATCTTTTCTCTATCTCCCTTTCGTCCACATCTGCATTTCTGACCTCATGATCCTCCGTTATCAGATTCATGAGTTCTCTTCTTCTGGGAGATGCGCTTGCAAGTATAAGAGCCATCAAAGGTGACCTCCGATCAATTTTACGGATAAGATGATAACACGAAGAAGCCCCGACGTGAACACGTCAGGGCTTCTTCATCCCCAAAGTTGTAATAAATAAAACCTTATAATAAGGTGCATTTACTGATCGTTCAGCGCATCTCCGATAGAGTCATGAACTGTCCTGGTCTTCGCATCCGGCATTACCTCATCCATGGTGCTGGAGAATACCATATCAGGATTATTGGCAAACAGTGCATATACTTCCTTGGGATTATCTTTCTTTGTGATCCTGTAGTAGGTGTCCACAAATCTTGCCATGGATCTGCTCATCATCCACTTGGGCATAGGCTTAACTTCCTTCTCGATGCCTCCCGCCTTCTTAACGTCTTCAAAGAATTCATCCGTGGATCTGTGCTCCCCGTTGAGGACATAGCACCCTCCGACCTTTCCGTTCTCGGAAAGAGCAAGAAGACCTGAAGCAACGTCTCTAACGTCTACGAATGCGTGACCGCCCTTGATGGTGGAAACACCATTCTCGAGATATTTCTTAAGTATAACGTTCATATCGGAATCTTTATCAAAGCCGGGGCCGATGATAAAGGTGGGGAGGAGCATTACCGCATTAAACTTATTGAGGGATACTTTTTCGATGATATATGCGCCGGCCTCAGCCTTAGACCTGGCATACTCGCCCTCGACCTTTGTCCTGTCGAAATGAAGCACAGAATTCTCAAGGCTTGCTTCGGGATTCAATGCATAAGCGGAACCAAGCCAGACAAATCTGGCGATCTTAGTCTTTAAGCACTGCTCAACAACATTCTGTGTTCCGGTCACATTTACCCTTCTCATGTTGAGATTGGTACGGTCTGAAGAGTCTACGATCTCTTCAGTATGAATGACGGCGCACTGTCTCGGATCTTCAAGTGTGAAGAACGCTTTCATGGAATCCTTGTCAAAGACTTCGCCGCGGAATACCTCGACTTTCATTCCCTCGAAAGGGGACAGATCAGCATCCTCATCTACAAGGATCCTGACATTGTTGCCGCTTTCGACAAGCATCTTAGTTACGAGCCTACCGACAGGTTTCAATGCTCCTGTCACAAGATATGTCTGATACATAAAAGATCCCCCAATTAAGCCTTTCACATATTTATACAATTATATTTTATTTTCTTTTTTTTCAATAGTTTTCAATAACTTGTAAACAAAATGTGAACTTCGGCAACAAAAAAGTGTTGACAATTCTACTGCCCTTGATTATCCTTACAGTGTTTATAGAGTAAAGGCTGTGACGAAGACGGTCTGATGATCGAAGTTTACAGAGAGCCGGGACTGGCTGGAAACCCGGTAACGGAAATTATCAAACGACCTATCACTTCTGAGCCGGTACACCGAAAGCTCCGGCAAGTAGACTGTACCCGAAGGCCGCCGCGTTAAGGCAAGGGGTTTGTTAGAATCCAAAAGTGGTATTTCCCTGAAGGAAATGCAAATTGAGTGGTACCGCGGATATTTCCGTCTCAAGCAACAGTGCTTGGGGCGTTTTTTATTTCCGGAAAAACTCCCAAAGCTTTTGGAGGACGATTAAAGAAAAGGAGTATAAAGATGGCAGACCTTAATGACAACACAAACATGGATATCAAGATCAAGGAAGTAGCCGGACGTGTAAAAGGCATACGTCTCGATCTTAACCTCACCACTGAGCAGATGGCCCAGAGGATCGGAATTCCCGAGGAGGAGTATATCAGATACGAGGAGGGTTTATCCGACTTTAACTTTACCTTCGTATACAAGATGGCAAATGTGGCCGGTATCGACATCGCCGACCTTATGGAAGGTTCTTCCCCTTCCCTTTCCACATATGCCGTAACAAGAAACGGCGAGGGACGTCCCATCGCAAGACACGAGGGATATAAATACTTAAGGCTCGGCTCCAGATTTAAGTCAAAGCTGGCTGAGCCCTTCCGTGTAACTATCCCTTACTCAGAGGAAGCGCTTAATCCTCCTTACGAGCTGGTTACCCACTCCGGCCAGGAGATGAATATCGTAATCAGCGGAACCCTTAAGGTCATGATCGGAGATTCAGTGGAGATCTTAAACCCCGGTGATTCCATCTTTTTCGACTCCTCCACTCCCCACGGTGAGTTTGCCGTAGGCGGCGAGGACTGCGAATTCTATGCTATCATCCTTAACCCCGAAGCATGGTCCAAGGGAGAAACATACAGATCCACATTCAAGACAGAGCTCAAGGCTGACAACGTTACAAACGTCGATCTTGCAAACCTGAAGGACGCTGTCTATGAGACATACTTCAAAAGTGAGCTGGACGAAAACGGTATCCTTTCCAAAGTCACCTTTGACGAGGAAAAGGTTAAGAACTTCAACTTCGCTTTCGACTGTGTAGACGTCCTTGCAGAAAAGTGCCCTGACAAGACAGCCATGATGTGGGTATCCAAGGACTGTGTAACTGACCACAGATTCACATTTGAGGAAATGAAGAAATATTCCAGTAAGACAGCCAACTACTTCAAGAGCCTTGGCATCAAGAAGGGCGACAAGGTAATGCTTGTCCTTAAGCGTCACTACCAGTTCTGGTTCTCCATGCTGGCCCTTCACAGGATCGGTGCAGTTGCTATCCCTGCAACTAACCTCCTCCGTGAGCACGACTTTGAGTACCGCTACAAAGCAGCCGGCGTTAAGGGCATCATCTGCACAGCTGACGGCGATACTGCCGACGAAGCTCTCAAGGCCGCCCAGGGTGTCGAAGGCATGGATGTTTTCGTAATGGTAAACGGCTGCCGCGAAGGATGGAGAGATTTCAACAAGGAGTTCGAGGCCTTCTCTGACGAGTTCGAGAGACCTGAAGATGCAGCATGCGGAGACGATCCCATGGTCATGTTCTTCTCCTCCGGTACCACCGGCTATCCCAAGATGGCCATGCATTCCTACCGTTATGCTCTCGGCCACATCACACCCGCCAAGTACTGGCAGAACGTAGATCCCAACGGTCTTCACTTCACCATCTCTGATACAGGCTGGGGTAAGGCTCTCTGGGGTAAGCTCTACGGACAGTGGCTCTGCGAAGCTCCCGTATTTACCTTCGACTTCGACAGATTCCATGCAGAAGAGATCCTTCCCATGTTCAAGAAGTACGGCATCACCACATTCTGTGCTCCGCCTACAATGTTCAGGTTCCTTATCAAGGAAGATCTTTCCAAGTACGACCTTACTTCACTTAAGTATGCAGCAGTCGCCGGCGAGGCCCTGAACCCTGAAGTATTCAACCAGTTCATGAAGGCTACAGGTATAAGGCTCATGGAGGGCTTCGGCCAGACAGAGACCACTCTTGCTATCGCAAACCTGGTAGGATCTTCCATCAAGCTCGGTTCCATGGGTAAGCCTAATCCCCTCTACGATGTACACATCCTGGATGAGGACGGAAACGACTGTAAGCCCGGTGAGACAGGCGAGATCTGCATAAGGACAGCTGAGGCAACTCCCAACGGTCTCTATCTCTGCTACTACAGAGACGAAGAGAAGACAAAGGAAGCATGGCACGACGGTTTCTATCACACCGGAGATACGGCATGGCAGGATGAGGACGGATATATCTGGTATGTCGGACGTATCGACGATGTCATCAAGTCATCCGGTTACCGTATCGGCCCCTTCGAGATCGAGAGCGTCATCATGGAGCTCCCCTATGTTCTCGAGTGCGCTGTTACCGGCGCCCCTGATCCCCAGGGAGTCAGAGGCATCGTAGTCAAGGCCACCATCGTCCTTGTTCCCGGAAAGGCAGAGCCTACGGAGGAACTTAAGAAGGATGTCCAGAACTACGTTAAGTGGAAGACGGCTCCCTACAAGTACCCCCGTATCGTTGAGTTCGTCGAAGAACTTCCCAAGACCATCAGCGGTAAGATCAGAAGAACAGAGATCAGAGCCAACGACAATAACAAGTAATAAGAAGGCTGCCGGCCGGCAGCCTTTTATTTTGTCTCTGAAATGTCTCTCCAGACAGGGTCAAACGATACAAAATAGAGACAAACAGGCTTTTGTCTCTGAAATGTCTCTCCAGGCAGGGTCAAACGATACATTTCCGATACTTTTCTCCGGACAAAAAAGAGACCGTTCCAAAAGGAACGGTCTCATATTTTCTGATCTTTTATAAGAAGCTATCAGGGCTTGGGATATCCGATCTCGCCAAGGAAATCCTTAACAAGATTGATCTTCTTGTCGCTGGTGCTGTCGGTATAAACGATAATGATCGTATCTCCTGCGAAATAGTATCCGCCGTAAATATCGTCATCAAGCCAGTCCTTTGTATCAGCTTCACCGTTAAGTGTGATGTAGCCGTAATTATCTGTGAATACTGACTTTGTCTTACCGTT
>JAGAFH010000172.1 GCA_017612755.1 Clostridiales bacterium | reverse complement strand
GCTTGATCTTAAGGGTGGTTGTCTTTATCATATCCGTCTCTGAGAAGACGTAGTTTCTTACGATCTTATAAGCAGGCATCTTGTGGTTTACTTCGTGAAGTCTGTCATTAAGATAAGCGGCGATATCAGAATCTTCGGGAACACCTGAGACTCCCAGTTCCTTTCCGATCTCTTTTCTGTCGATAAGGAGCTTGGCACAGATGTCGATGCCTTCCCTGTCATTTTTGTTGCCCCAGACAAAGACTTCGGATACGCCCTTGATCTCGGCGATCAGCGCCTCGATCTCCTCGGGGAATGCCTTCTTGCCGCTGGTGAGGACGATCATGGACTTGACCCTTCCCGTTACATGGATGGAGCCCTTCTTATCGATATAGCCCATATCACCCGTGTGGAACCAGCCGTCCTTTTCCAGGGCCTCGGCTGTAGCCTCTTCATTCTTATAGTAACCGAGCATGACGCAGTCGGACTTTGTCATGATCTCGCCTACCGCATTCTTCTTATCATCATCACTGTCGATCTTGACTTCTATTCCGGGCAAAGGTCTTCCCACGCTTCCGTGGACGTTACACATGGTATTGGTAACGGAGATAACGGGGCTTGTTTCCGTCAGGCCGTAACCCATGAAGAAATCGATACCGAAGTTGGTGAAAGCATCGATATATCTCTTGTCGATACCGGCGCCTCCGATGACAATGAGCCTCATGTTTCCGCCCAGCTTATCAAGGATATCCTTAAATACTGCGCGCCTTACGTCCAGACCGCACTTTTTAAGGAACCTGGTAACGGGTATCATGACATTTATGAGCTTTTCCTTTCCGGAAGCCTTGATACCGTCCTCGATCTTGGAATAGATATTCTCATAAAGAAGGGGCACTGAGATACAGACATCCGGGTGCCACTCCTGAAGGTTCTTGACAATATAACGAAGACCGTCAGCCAGACAGAGACACACTCCTACGGACAGCATGAACATGTCGCAGGTGTTCTCAAATGTATGATGAAGGGGCAGGATGGAAAAGGCCCTGTCTCCCGGTTTTACGAAAAGAGTCTGGGTAATGGCATAAACGTTGGAACAGATATTCTTGTGGGAAAGAAGTACGCCCTTACTCATGGAGGTGGTACCGGAAGTAAAGAGGATTATCTTTTCCTTCTCCTCCTCGATAGAGGTATTCATGAACTTATCGTCGCCCTTTTCCCTTAAGGCCTTGCCTTCTCTGATAAGGTCATAAAGATCAACGAATCTTTCATCCTCAGGCATGGACTCGTTCTTTCCGAGTCCCTCCGGATACATACAGACGAACTTCTCCACCCTGATATCGATATCTCCCGCATCTGCCTTAGAAGCGATGGAGAGCATCATTGAGTGATGCTTGGGGTGGTAGAAGAGCATGGTGCTGGCCGATCTCTCAAGAAGGGTTATGAGCTCATCTTCCGGCAGCATCCTGTCCAGGGGTACTCCTACGCTGTTTGATGAAAGGATGGATATATATGTGACGAACCACTCATAGCAGTTCTCACCTACTACCGCCAGCTTACCGCCGGAATACTTGCTGTTTACGATATAAGTTCCCAGCGCCTTGATGTCCTCGCCGAACTCCGCATATGATCTGTGGGTCTCGGACTGTTTGGGATTTCTTCTGAATATGAATGCATCCATCTCGGCATGCTTTTCACACGAAGTCAGGATAAGATCTCTAATGTTACTGTATCTCTCTGCTTCGAAAATAGGTGTTCCCGTTACAGGATGCATGTTTACCTCCGGATACATTAAAATCTTTCTGCTGAAAATATTATCATTTTATATTTTTCAAGTCCATACTATAGGCTAAAATACTTTGATTATCGAAATAATTTTACGACAAAACTGCGGAAATGTAAAAATATTAACATAAGGGTATTAAAAAATGTTATTGCGATTTTTCTATTTATAGTTATTATTAGGTAGAAAAATAAAAACTTTCCGGAGAGGATCATGAGCGAGAATACTGAGCCCAAGAAACAGAAGCAGAAAGACGACCCCAATTCTTATCCTACTAAGAGAGGCATCAGCGGAAACCTTGCCAAGTTCGGATTCCTCTTCCTCACAAGCGTATGCACCAACATGAAGTGCATAGGCCGCGAGAACTTTCCCAAGGAAAACCCTTATGTCGTTGCCGCAAACCACCAGTGTTTCGCCGACGGCGTCCTTATAAGCAAATATCTTCCCAGAGGCCACTTCAAGCATATGTGCGCCCTGGTGGGAGCAGACCTGGCAACTGATTACGGAGCTCTCGGCAGACTTATCGTAAGAGTCGGAAGAGGCATCGGCGTAGAGCGCCACGGAAATCCCGTAAGAGGACTTATCAAGGCCAAGAAGGCTGTAGAGGTGGGCAATATCTGTTTCGTATTCCCCGAAGGCACCAGGACCCACGATGGAAAGCTGGGCGAGATGAAAGACGGTGCCTGCTATATCGCCATCAAGTCCGGAACTCCCCTTGTTCCCGTCTACCTTTCAGGAGCCTATGATGCCTGGCCCAGACAGAGCAAGTGGCCCAAGCCTTTTAAGGGTTTCATGAAGAGAAAGAAGATCAGGGTCTATGTAGGCGAGCCCTTACACGGCGAAGACTACGACAACGACCCCCACAAGATGACGGACGCTCTTTCCGAGTGGATGCATAAGATGGAGGATCTTCACTTAGATCCTGAGGCCTGATCAGGGGTTTAAGGTAAATTCCATATAGACCGGATTATGATCCGAATAGATATAATCCAGGCCGAGATTCTCATAATTATCTACAGTAACGTTATCCGACACTATAAATCCGTCCAGGAGCACGGTGAAAGTGGCGCCGGGATCATATGCATATTCCGTATCCCTGCAGCTGTTGGAAGTAAGATCGCACTCCCCTTCGCATACATTAAATGCAAGGGTAAAACCTTCGGGAAGATCTTCCACCGGGAAGCTCTGGGCCCAGGCGGGAAACTCTGAAGTATCCTCATCCCTCAGGTCGTGGTTGAAATCTCCCCCCACTATCACATAATTGCCTGCGGCATAATCTTCAGCCATATCCGAGAAGAGCATGGATGTCTGGCCTTCCCTTACTGAAGCGTCTGTTCCGTAGGCGGAAAGATGAAGGTTGTAAAGGCAGAGATATCTTCCGTTGTCAGTGGGGATCTTAGTGATAGAATAGCATCTGTCCAGGTCTACTATCCTGGTGACTGACTCCGATACCGGAAGGCTTCTTCTTATGGAGCTGTCAGGCTCTGCGAAAGAGTAAGTCACTATTCCCGACTGATTGCTTCCATGGGGCTGGTACACCGGCCAGAAAAGGAAAGGCGAATCAAAGTTCTGTGCAAAGATATAGCTTCCGTCACCGGTGATATCCATTATCCTCTGATATTCATTTACGTGATATGATCTTGTTCCGTCGGTATCCACTTCCTGCAGGAAATAGAAATCAGTATCTTTTCCCTTAAGGAAGTTTCCTATATCATCCGCATCCTTTATGACACTGTCTTCACTCTCAGCCCAGGAAGACTCTCCACCGTCCATAAAGAAACTGAACTCAGGGGTGTAGGCACAAAAGCCGATATTATAGGTTATGATGGAATAGGATGTGCCTGTCGCTACTTCAGAGGCAGCTGTTCCCTTGTTCTCTGGCTCAAGAGAAAGGTTATCCTCTATCCTGTGATAGGAGATAAATACATATGCGATATATCCGGCGATGATGACGATGATGGAAAGAAGGACAGAAAGAAAGATCTTCAGTCCTTTTTTCATTCTCTTTCCCTCTCTCTTACTGCTCATTTTTTGTATCCGTCCTCCGGGAAGAATGCAAGATTAAGCGCCTTGGGGAATACTTCAAACCTGATCCTGTTGCCGAAGAAATCTTCCCCGTCGGAATTTCCCACCAGCTGAAGGGATGCACTTGTGGACTTGATGACACCGCTGGTGGCGCGGAAAGTCTTTATGCCGGACTTTCCTTCATGCTTTCCCAGGCGGTAAAGAAGGAGAAGTCCCAGGGCCTTTATCAGGGGGACATCATCGACTACGCAGACATCTGCTATGCCGTCGGCAATATCTGCTTTGGGAGCAGGACAGAACCCGTCCCCGTAATACTTTCCGTTACATATGCTTATAAGGGTGTGCTCGTCTGACTCGCTCTCATAGAAAGAACCGTCCTCCAGTTCCAGCTTATAGGCGAACTCATGGCATCTCTTTCCGAAGACCCCGGCAAGAGCAGACCTTATATATGCAGTATTTCTGTTGAACTTTGTGTCATTAGAGGCCACTATGGCCTTGGCATTTGCCTGGACCACCGTATCAAGTCCGATGGATGCAACATTATTCATGTAGCCTGACCAGTTCTGAAGATGGGTGCCCATTATGTCATAGCTGTCTATCTTAATGAGATCTATGGGCTTTACCGTAAGATTGTCCAGGTTCTTCAGGAGCATCTCAAAATTCCACTTCTTCCTGGTGGGCAGAACGGTCTTTACAAAGTCATTTCCCGTTCCAAAGGGAAGGCATGCCATGGGCGTCTTTCTGAAGGCCAGGGCGTTGGCGATCTCGTGGACCGTACCGTCGCCTCCGCAGGCCACGATGGTAACGTTCCCCTTGAACTGTTCGCTGACTTCAATAGCAATATCAGAAGCATGCCCCGGATATTCCGTAAACTTTAATTCTATCCTTGAACGCAGATCAGGATCAGAGCGGGATACCAGGTTGATGGCATCATCCAGCGCTCCGATCACCTTAGGGTTTGATTTGCTGTTGATTACAAGGATATATCTCATACTTCAGTTTCGACAGATCGTGAATATACCAGATCCACAACGTCTCCAACGGTCTTTACTGTTTCAAGCAGATCGTCCGGCAAGCGGATATCATAAGCTTCCTCAAGGTCGATCACCAGCTCGTACATCTGAAGTGAATCAAAATTCAGTTCCTCCATGATCTGTACATCTCTGTTTATCTCCGTAGGCGAGATCCCCAACTCCTGTACGAGCAGTTTCAGGACATCCTCAAAGATCATGTCTTTTCTCTCCTCGGCGTCCTTTACGGTCATGATACGTTCTCGGGGGCTTTCTTTGTCATCCATTGTCGTTTCTCCTTCTTGTTTCATCCGCAACCTCTCTTGCGGTCTTTCTTATTGACTGTGCGTTATCATATTTCTTGACCTGAGCCTCAAGATAATGATCGATATCATTAACGAGTCTCATAAGAACATCTTTTTCCTCATCAGAGTAAGGTTCCAGGATGTGTCTTGCCAGAACATTATGGAACTTTCCGTGCATCCTCGATGCTATCTTCCCCTCTCTCGTAAGGGAGATCCTGACGATCCTCCTGTCATTCTCGTCACGTTTCCTTATGACATATCCCTTTTTCACGAGCCTGTCTATGGAAACCGTAAGAGTACCGGTAGTTATACCGAGAGACGCTGCCGTTTCACTCATAGTCCTTGCATCGTAAGGGCCTATGGCGTCGAGGGTGTGCATCTCTGCAATGGACAGATCGGAGAAATATCCCTGACGGATAGATTTCTCCTCGGTAAGGATAACATTTTCCAATATCCTGACCAGGCAGTCAGCCATTTCCTGTTCATCGATCTTCATCTACGGACGCTCCTGTTTTTTAAATATGTAACTTATTGATTATACACTAATCAGACCAAACCCTCAATTTCTTCCACATCGGGGTACTCTCCCCCGAAAAGGCCGGTCCTGGTGATAAGGCAGTTGGCTGAATCCTCCGGATCCAGTCCCTCATACTTCACGAGGGCTCCAAGGAGCACGTCGGGCCTTAAGTTCCTGACCGATCCCGCATATACCATGATCTCCATCTTATCCGGACCCTGTGCCTCCAGAGGCTTTATCATAAGGGGCCTTATATCTGCCGTTTTGATCTTTCCCTTTGACTTCTTCTCTGTCTCTATGGTCTCCATCTTAAAGATGTTGATGATCTTCTGCGAGATACCGGGCGCTTCAAGCGTATAGCAGGCAGTAGTAACAACGCTCATGAGGCTTCTTTTGGGCTCGTCTATGGTTATGCAGTTTTCTATCTTAAGGCCTTCGGGCAGCTCTTCATTCACCTTTGTCCTGAACTCATCTGCATCCTGGGGAACCGCCATGGATATATCAACATAGTCTGCCGTGGTATCTATGCCCACTCCTAAGGGCAGGGCAAAGACCAGCATGGGCCTGGGATTAAATCCCTGGGTATAGAGCATGGGAAGGCCTGCCCTTCTCACCGCTCTTTCAAATACAGTCTTAAGATCCAGATGCCCTATAAAAGAAGTGGCCCCGGTCCTTGAGAAGCGGCACCTGCACACATATGCGGTCTGGTGCTTCTGGGTGGTCATCATCTTCCTT
>JAGAFH010000171.1 GCA_017612755.1 Clostridiales bacterium | reverse complement strand
CAGGAACAGATCAAAGGTCGGATCATAATCTTCCGAAAGGATCGACACTAAGGAAGCTCCTGATGAAACGACCCTCACGTTCTTTCCTTCTGCTTCCAACTCCGCATTCTTGTCAGCTATACCTTTAAATCCTGTTTCCATTCCCGTAAGGGGAATAAATACCAGTTCCTTATGTTCATCTGAAAGATAGCACCCTGAAACATTTATGATGCTGACAGCGATCACCCCTGCGGCAAAGAAGCCGTAAACTATATATCCAACAAAGTCTTTGAGGTATTTTGAAAGGAATAGATGGACCAGTTCAAGTATAGAAACAGAAAAATACATCACCGCCATGGTCACATGAAGGAAATCCACCATCGGGACCGCAATGCAGATTATTGAGATACCGACAAGAAGGTGGCTCAGGCATCTTTGCTCCTTCTTAAGATACAGCAGGAACAGGTCAGCAACGATACCTATAACTACGATAAGTATCAGTCCCATAGCCCCGCTGTCTATTATCCCGTTATTCGAACCAAATCCGATCAGAGCAAACAGACAATGATCCCAGAACTGGACAAATGATCCGGAAGCCAGAAGATAGATCACGAAAACAAGGCCCGGGAATAACATACCTGCGAAATAATACCTGATCATGCCCGTCTTCTTTTTTCTGTTCTCGATCAGGAGATAAACAGATTCCGTGATGATCAATATACCGCCTGATGTCTGTCTGGACAGGGCAGCAAGTACTACCAGCACGCCCAGAGCGATATTACGCTTTTTCCCTGGCTCTTTCTTGTTGACCATATAAACAGCAAGGGCAAAAACAAACATCAGATAGTTATATGTAGCCACATCAAACATAAACAGGGAAAAAGCCACTACAGTAACAGCGGCCCCTTTCCCTACATCCTCGGCCCCTGTCTTATAAATGAGGAAGAGCATCACCGAGAAAAGAACAGCTGAAGTCAGCCTGTAAACGATCAGTCTTCTGGATATCAAAAGAGGTATGGAGAACAGCAGATTAAAAAGCGGAGTAAAAACGATATGGAAATCCCTGTAAGGCACGTACCCCATAGATATTCCGCGGCTCAGATCATAGACCCAGATCTCATCAAGATCCCCAAAAGGCATCAACAGGACCTTTATCAGTACAGGGATGATGATCATCAGTAAAACGATGATATATCCTTTTTTCTCTTTTTTCTCCATTACTCCCTCATTGCCGCACAATGGCAGCAGATCAAACCGGATTCAAATATCCTATTTATTTTAGCACTTTTTGCAGTATAATCGAAAAGATCGCATTTTTAAGGGGTATTTATGGACATAAGCTTTCTGTTACTTGTAAACAGCCTGCTCCTTGGCATGGGACTTGCCATGGATGCTTTCTCCGTATCTTTGGTAAACGGCCTTTACGAGCCAAAGATGAGATTTAAGAAAGCTCTGAAGATGACCGGCGCCTTTGCCGTCTTCCAGGGCCTTATGCCCCTTATCGGGTGGGCTCTGGTCCACACAGCTGCAGAATACTTCGTAAAGATCCAGCCCTTCATCCCCATAGCCGCCTTCATCATCCTTTCCATCATCGGACTTAAGATGCTCATAGAAGGCATAAGCCATGTTAAGTGTAAGAATAAAGATAAGGACGGGAACAAAGAAGAACACAAGAAGCTCACACCCAAGCTCCTTCTCATCCAGGCCATAGCCACTTCCATCGATGCCCTTTCAGTAGGCTTTACCATCGCTGAATATAAAGTGATACCCGCCATCATCTGTGCGGCCATAATCGCAGCTGTCACCCAGGTCATCTGCCTTATAGGCGTAAAGATAGGAAAGAAAGCCGGCAGCTGGCTCTCATGCTACGCCTCCATGTTAGGCGGCATAATCCTCATAGGAATCGGTATTGAGATCTTAGTCCTCTGATCAGAACTTCTTTGCAAAATCCGAAAGGCTCTGTGATCCCGGTTCATAGGGGATCTGCTCATCACCATAGAGTACGACTACCTCATACCCTGCGCAGTCGGTATTCATAAGGATATCCCCTATAAGTCTCTCTGTCATATCAGTAAGGTTGGTCTTTGCCGCCTCGAGGATACCGTCATCCAAAGCCTTATCCTCCTGGTCATCAGCGCACTCGGAGAGCATATCTATCATTTCGTCGTTACTGAAGGAATCCATTATGCTCTCAGACTCAAAAACGGTATCTACCGAATTCTCATCGATATCCACAGAAAGGATCTCAACATCGGGATAGAACACATAGACCTTCTCGTTCTTGTCGTCGAACTGTACATGCATATCCTTCATATCGCCTATTCCTGCCGTAACGGAACCTGAATAAGTAAATACAGCCGTCTTGCCCCACAAAAAACCGTCCCCTGCCAGCTCATATACATATACGTCCGTAAAGGTCCTTTTCTCTGTAGCAAGCTCTGCTATATCTACAAGGCTGCTCTCCAGTTCGATATTTGTCTTGGTAACTTTCTCTTCCCTGTCCAGAAGATCAAAGAGTCCTCCCTTTCCCCTTATGTCCACATAAAGAGTAATACCCAGGATCAGCACTGCAATAAGAGCTATAAAGATAGCTATGGGCAGCACCTTCTTAACGATCATCTCATTGAACAGATCCTTCATTCCGCGTTCGTTTTTCTTGCTCATCAGTCCACGTGCGAGAATGTACCGCTCAATCTTCCGTAAGCGATAACATTACCCGTATCTCCATTCTCAAAAGTATTGGCACAGCTTGCCAGGTATTCGGCGCTGTCTCCTATAGTATCCAGTGTTTCCACATAACCATCCTTTGCCTCTCTTAAAGCAAATACATAAACAACATATTCATGGGTCCCCGACGGGGGATAAGGTCCCACATAAGAGGACACGGAACCCAAAGGCAAAGATGTGGAAGTCGTGGTGGTCTTCATATGGACCCAGTAATTTGCATCCACATCGATCATATAAACAAGATACTCAGAAGCTCCCGGCACCTCCTCCCAGGACAGTTCAGGTGAAGTATTAGACCCCACACTTGTATTACTGATCTCATCGTCCCACACTCCGGAAGAAAGGGACGAAGAAGTCACCTCAAAGGCAGGTACAGACGACAGATCAAAGGAATACTGGGTAACAGCCAGCATAAACTGAAGTCCAAAAAGAACAGGAAACAATACCGCCACTAACAGACCGGCAATACGAAAACCCTTCCTTTTGGAAACAATGCCATACATCAGGCAGCCAAGACCGCCTAAAAGACATAGCACCGAAACTATAGTCAGTATTGTGCGAAACAACATCATACCCATATCCTCCAAAGATAATTATACAACATAACATAGGCCGCGGAAATAAAAAGGCCCGGGCAGCGCCCGGGCCTTAGTTCTTTACTTATAATCCAATCTCGTAAGACTCTTCAGGGTCCTGATACGGATCTCCGTAATTACTGGTGCAGATCAGATCTGACGCTTCGAATTCGATGGTCTCCATCTCTAAGTCTTCGTACTTTTCTTTCATGAGATCACCCCTTTCATCAGTTACCAACGTTAATGGCCTGGGCCGCAGTTCCATAAGCGTGGAGTGCATAAAGAAGGTTCTTAAGGTCTGCGTTCTCAGTACTGTTACAGATACTTGCTACACAATCAGATACCGAGTAGCTGCAAACACTTTCAAAAGCTCCTCCCTGATAAGAAACAGTGACATTATATTTAGTCTCATAGTTCTTAGCAGTTACAGGGATCGAGATCGTGAAGTAGTTAGGATTCTGATTGATCTTGATATCGGAAACAGGAACCACCTCATCATTTATCTTGATCGTGTAATCAGAAAGATTAGCCTCTGCAGAAGGAAGAAGGAAATAATACTTCAGTGTCGTATCTGCATTACAGACAAGAGTTGCCTTGTAGAAGGAAAGACTTCCAACAGGATCCTCCTTATATGTAGCAGTAGATGTATTTGTATTCTCAGGCACTGTTGTACTCAATCCAGCATTAGCCAGATTTGTTGTATTAACACCAAAGTATGTCTGGGCTGCCGCACCATAATTCAGAAGAGCGGTAACAAATCCGGAAAGCTCATCAGCATTGTATCCAAGGTTTAACTTTTCATTTATCAGAGAAAGCTGATCCGCATATTTCTTAACTGAAAAAGTCTCTCCCATAACTACTTCATTGTTGGTAAAACTAATTGTAGTCGTTATCTCTGACGTCATGCACGCAGCCGGGACCTCTACATCAAATCGATAATATGTACCATCAGGCGTGTAATTCCAGTCTGATACCGTACTTCCATCTAACTCGCCGGCAGCGGTTGAAAAAGACTGTGTATTAATTCCGGTTCCGGAAAAAGAGATCATAAACTCATCGTCATTATATATCTCATCCGGGATCTTAATGTAGTAATGTACGACTATCGAAGATGCCACGCTGAGCTGATAACCATATATATCTACACACTTATCTATGAGTTTAGCCTGGGAATTCTCATCTTTAATGACCATACTTCCGTATTCATCACTGGCAAAAGCAGAGAAACTGTCTG
>JAGAFH010000170.1 GCA_017612755.1 Clostridiales bacterium | reverse complement strand
CTTGCCGAAACTCTTGTTAAGTTCGGGATAGAGAAATCCTCTCCAGCCGACTTCTTCTCCGATCGCCGTAATAATATTAATGAAAGGCGCATATATTATCGATGCGCATGAGATCACCATATATGTCTGAATGGTAAGTCCTGCATTCGCCAGCTTGTCTTCAATATCAACCCCCATAGCCTCAGACTGTGCGATCAGGTATGATCCGTTTGTATCAAGAAGATTCGGGAAGATCCAAAAGAATATAGCTGCTCCCAGGACCATCGGAATGATCGCGGCATATGCGCAGAAGAACAGCCAGCCGATATTGCCCTCGAACTTCGGCTTCCACCCCATGCTCCTGAAGTCCGCCTTGGCGATCAGCGCTGCGATCAAAGGTGCGTACATGCAGACTGCCAAACCACCCTTAAACACCATCTGTCCCGTCATGCCGGGATTGTTCACCATATAGAGCGAACCTGCTATCTGAAGCGCCCATGCGATAACATAGGTGATGATTACAAACTTTATTACTTTCTTATTATCCATAACTGTACCCCTTTCCAAAGCGTCTGTATGCTTTGTATTACTCCTTGTAATACAGACTATACACGCATTGTTTTGAGGTGTCAATACTTTTCGTAAAAAAAGACCGGCGGGTGCCGGCCTTTTAAGAATATGTACTTCTTGTTATCACTCTTCCTTCTTACTCTTCTGATATAAGAAGAAAAGAGCGTTTCCTATGAATGTACATGCTAATCCCATGGGAAGATAGGGTGTGATCGCTCCTGTTACCATGGAGATGATGATAAAGGTGATCGCAGCTGCACCAAGGATAGAGTTTGTGATGATAAGTGCTGTCTTTTTTGTGTTCTTCATTTTTGTTTCCTCCTGTGGAAATGGTTTTTTGTTTGATGACCACATAGTAGTTTTTCCCGGGAGGAAATTGAAGGACACGAAACGGCCAAAAGCCCATTTTTCGGGATGGGACACGAAATGTCCCGTGTTATTTCTTAAGCCTCAGCGGCCTTTTTCTTCTGTAAGGGTTTAGTTATGAGGGACTTGATCTTATCCCAGATCCACTTGATGCCGAGGGGGCCTAAGACGCCCACTACCACATAGGCCAGCTTGAAGTTGGGGCTGATCTCCCAGTAGTACCATTCCGTTCCCCGGAAGTACTCCGCATCGAAATAAAGAAGAGGTGTTATATTTTCGCTTATGAAAAGCAGTATGCAGTTAAGGATATTAAAGAAAGTGATGTGAAGTCCCATTATCCAGAAGGTGTTGCAGGACATGAAGTTCACAAAGCGGCTCTCGTGGAAAGGCTTTCCAATAAGATCCACCATGGTCAGCCAGAAAAGGATACCCACGATAGAGGATATGAGGGGCGTCACCAGGAAGGGACTTGTGAATCCCGAAAGATCGTCCAGGGAATCGAAGGCCACGTCGTATCCTGTGGGAAGGTACATGGTCCTTACCATGTTGATCAGAAGAAGGATCACCATAAGGCCCAGCTTGCTGCCGCCGCTAAGGCTCTCGTGCTTTTTCTCCAGGTATTCCCTGTAGATGACGCCCAGCTCCAGGAAAGGCAGGAAGAATAAGACCTTAAAGAGGACCAGATAGTATGTTAAGGCCTCCGGGTCCGCATTCTTCCCAATATAGACGGCGAAGATGTGAAGGCCGGTAAATATAGCCAGCATAACGAAGCTGTTCCAGATCCTGATCTTGGACAGGAGCTTTTTCAAGAGCGCATAGACTATAAGTGTTGCAAAAAGTGTTATGACGAACCACATGGGAGTGGCGATAGGCGCGAAAGATCCCAATGTGACGATCCGCTCAAGGGAATAGGATATATACCACCCCGGAACTTCAGGGGGGATCCCGGACTTAAACCAGTCCATGAGAAGCTCTATGCCGAAGACCAGAAGGGATATCCCCAGAAAGGACAGAAGCAGGTTCTTTACCTTCTTCCCTATGTAGGGAAAGATCTTCGTATCCTTATCCACCTTGTTAAAGTATCCGGAGATAAACATGAACATGGGCATAAAGAAGGAATTGTAGGGAAGAAAATTCCCGAAAAGATCAATGGCAGTAAAAGTATGACTGTCGACTACCATAAAGATACCGAGAGCCGACAACACCATGAATTTCTTATTGGATTTACTTCTTTTTTCAGCCATAAGCTAATAGTACACAATAGGTCTTATTTGTTCAATAATAAATATAAGATGACAGAGGCGGCTTTAGATGCTATCCTAAAAGGCGCTGGATGGAATAAGAAAAGATATAAAGGAGAGCATTATGTTATTCGCTTTAGCTTTGATCCCCGTGATCGCACTTCTGATCCTCATCTATGTGAAAGACAAGAAAGAAAAGGAGCCCATAGGTCTTCTGATCGGTCTTTTCTTTGCCGGTATGGCCACCATCATCCCTGCCGTTATCGGCGAGGCAGTGGGACAGGCCATCCTGGATTTTGTCTTTCCCTACGAGTCTTCCTTCAAGGCCATAGTCCTTGCCATATTCATCATCGGCCCCATCGAGGAGCTGGGCAAGTTCTTTGTCCTCTGGCTCATCACCTGGAAGAATAAGCACTTTAACTACAGCTACGACGCTATCGTCTATGCCGTCTTCGTTTCCCTGGGTTTTGCAGCCCTCGAAAATATAGGCTATGTTTTCAGCAAGGGACTGGCTGCAGCCATACTCCGTATGTTCACATCCATCCCGGGACATGCCAGCTTCACAGTCCTGATGGGATTTTTCTACAGCAAGGCCAAGTATGCCAGCCTTACAAAGAAGAAGGGCAAGTGCGCAGGATATATGCTTCTTGCCATCATCATCCCCACCCTGCTCCACGGTATATACGACGGTATCGTTATGGGCGGAGAGGCATCCGGAGAAGATATCATCACCGGCCTCAGCGTTCTTCTCTGGCTGGGCTATATCATCGTGCTCTTTGTGGTCTCCGGCATCATCATCTTCGTATCGTCCAAGAAGGATTTCTGTATCGTAAATATGCCTAACAGGACACAGACTATCTACAGGCCCCAGGTCATGGGAAACTGGACCTGCAGCACCTGCGGCACAGTAAATACCTTGAACTTCTGCTCCCACTGCGGAAGCGGACGTCCCGTGGACACCTCATGGCAATGTCCCCAGTGCGGCACTGTTTCACAGTATAAGTTCTGCGGAAACTGCGGATGCCCCAAGCCTGTCCCTCAGGCTCCGGTGCAGCCGGTACAGCAGTAATACCTGCTAGCTGATCTGAATCTAAAACGGCCGTCACTTAGTGGCGGCCGTTATCTTTTCGTCTTTCTTACTTAAGTCAAGGCAGGAATGCTTTACCTTGGAAGATCTGTCATGCATCTCATCATTAAGCTTATCTACCTTTTCCTGGATCTCTGAAGCCTCTTTATCAAGGCTTTCCAGTTCTGCTTTTATCTTCTCCGATTCCTTCAGTTTCGGCAGGACTATCAGAAGATCCACCAGCACCAGAGGAAGGATGAATATAAGACCGGCAAAGACAACGGTTATGATGGCGCCGGTGTCGCCTGAATTTCTGACTACCAACGTGATGAGCCAGATGAGAAGTCCCGTCAGGACAGCGATGACAGCCAGCATGATAAAGAACATGGGCTTAGGCTCATGGGAGGATCCGTATCTGTCGGGGACAAGACATTCCTTATACTTATCGCACAGATTCTTTCTCTTTACTTCGATCTTTTTCTTCTCTTCCCGGAGGCTGTTATGTTCTGATGTAACATCCGAAAGCTCCTTAAGACCGGAATAGACGGAAGAGAGATCCCGGAAATATTCACTGTCTTTTTCGGAACAGTTCTCAAGGACAAACTTTACGTCTTCCTCCTCATAAGAAAAGCCTTCCGAGTCTGCCACCTTCATCAGGTCCTTAATGTCATTACAGCTGGCTGATGCCATCATGAGGCCTCTTAAGGCCATGGTGTCATGGGGGTCTTTCTTAAGAAGGAACTTATAGAGATCTTTGGCCGCATCATATTCCTCTCTTGAGAGATATGTCTGCCCCAGTTCCATTGCCTGTTCCTCGTCAAAGTACGCATAGTCAAAAGTACTTCCGCAGAAAGGACAGCGGTAGAGCTGCTTCTCGTTGTCGATATTAAGATTTCCGCCGCAGGACGGACACTGGTGCTGTTTGATCCCACTCATAAGAACATACCTCCCGTTAAAGAGATTATATCATTACATCAGAGATCTTCGATAAAGGAAAAGAACTTATCGAGACCCTGATTCTGCTGTCTGGTCCTCATGAACATTCCCGCCGTATACCAGGAGTGGGTATTTTCCTTGTCCACGACCTTATAGATCTCACATCTGATCCCAAGGGAATCCGCTTTCTTCTTAAAGTCTTCAGCGCAGGCAAACTCTAAGAGTCCGTCATGTTCGCTCTGGATGAGAAGGGCCGGGATATCACTTTTTGACATAAGGGAAACAGGCTCTGCCTGCTTTCTGTCATAACCCTTTTCAAAGAGCATATTCAGAAGGATCTTAAGGGTATTACCCTGGTCCTTTCTGAAGCTGTAGGGGCCGCCTGAACCTATGTACCCGATGACGCCGCTTAAGTCCACGCCATACCTTTCCTGATCCTCTTTGCTGTAGCAGAGGATCGAGGACAGATGGGCGCCTGCCGAAGGTCCCGCTACCACCAGATGATCCGTATCTATTCCCTTATCCATCATATACTGAAGGACCCGGTTAAAGCAGGTGCAGACATCTTCTATCTGGGCCGGATATTTGTTCCCGGGGGACAGTCTGTAACCTATGGATGCGGCTCTGTAGCCGTGCTTTGCAAAGCACTGTCCCACATAGTCGAAATACTCCGGATCTCCCGCGTTCCATCCGCCTCCGTGGATCCAGATTATCACCTTTTCGCTCTTAAGCTCTTTGGGTTCATAAAAAAGAAAATACTGGTCCTTATCTTCCCCGTAATCTACCCTTTCAGGTGTCGTCACTTTCGTCAGCGTCTTCAGTTCCTTATAGATACCGAAATAACTGAAGCTCTCTCTTAAGTAGTCTTTTAACATGTCTTTGCCTCCAACATCAATACGACTGAATCCGCCAGGGCGGCGAACATATCATCAGTCTTATATCTTCCTTCTATCCCTTCTATCTTTAAGCTCTCCGTAAGGACATATCCCATCTGGATGCCCTGAAAAGAGGCGATAAAGAACTGAAGTATCTCATCTATGCTCCTTACGGGAGTCAGGCCTTTTCTTTGGACTATATCCGTCAGATAAGAAGTAAGGGAAGTTACGAGATAGATCAGGGGACTTCCCCCTTCGCTGTTGATCTTTCCCGCCACCTTAAGGACCCTTTCAGGTTCGCTCATGGCAAGAACGTCGCAGTAGATGGAGACCCTCATCAGATCCACTCCCACTTCCTGCATATAATCAGACAACATGGAGCAGATCTTACGGATGGCAGAACCCAGGTCGTCTCCGGCCTTCTTTAAGATCTTATCGATCCTGTCATCGATCCGGTGTTCCCGGTTGATCTTTACTACCAGATCGGCCAGGACCTCATCAAGATCGCTGTAGTACTGATAGACCACCCCGTGGGAAAAACCTGTCTCGGCGATCACATCCTTCATCTCAATAGATGTGACCGGTTTTCTGACACAGACCCGGTAGGCGGCCTCAACTATCTCTTCCCTTTTCTTCCTTACGTATTCTTCACTGACTCTCGGCATATCCCTTACCTCCGCCTAAAACTGACACGGTGTCATTTTAAACCATCCCGGAGAAAATTGCAAGAAGGTGACACACGGGGTGACACAGGGGGACGTATCTCTTAGTGACACAAAATGGCACAAGGGGACACATCTCTCCGAGATATGTCCCCCCGCGCCAAAATGTGTCAGCCGAGATACGTCCCCCT
>JAGAFH010000169.1 GCA_017612755.1 Clostridiales bacterium | reverse complement strand
TTAAAGCTCACCATGGATGACGTGGCCAAAGAGCTTAAGATCTCAAAGAAGACTATATATAAAGAGTTTTCTGACAAGGAAGAACTCTTTGAGACTATGGCTGACTTTGTTTTCGACAAGATAAAGGAAAGAGAAGAAGAGATACTGGTCCTTGATGATCTTTCCACTTTGGATAAATTAAGACAGCTTTTATCTGCACTCCCCGAAGGATACAGGGATATCAACTTCCGGGAACTGTCTCCTCTCAAGGATAAGTATCCCAAGGTCTATAAGAAAGTCCAGAGAAGACTTGAGACCGGATGGGAACCTACCATTAAACTTCTGGAACAGGGCAAGAGCGAGGGCGTCATCAGGGAAGATGCGGATCTTGATATCGTAAAGCTCATGCTGGAAGCATCTCTTGAAAGGTTCTTCGAAAAAGATGTCATGAAGGGCAGTAAGAAGAATTATAACGATCATCTGAACGAGGTGGTAGACATACTCCTGAAGGGTATATCTGCATAAGGGAGGACCGTATGGAAAAGTCAAAAGTCATATTTAACAACGTCCAGTCAGATAAGGTCTATAAAAAGGCCCTGAGATCAAAAGCGAAATATGCCAAAAAGTTCGGCGATGATAAGGACAGGAACTATTCTGCAAAAGTAGTCCCCAACGAGTACATTGGCGATCTTCTGGGCGTCAGGAATATTGCTGTGGGAGAAGATGCTCCCGGTACATCTGAGGGGTTTGATAATGAGAAGGGCATCATCGTAGGAAATATCAGGATGGGCTTCGGTCATTACAGGATCTCCATGGCTATCGCTTCTGCTGCCAATTCCATGGGATATACACCTTACTGGATGGATCTTAATTCCTATAGGGACACCACATGCACAAAGGTCATCTCCGCCCAGAACGATCTTTATTCCATGGGATCAAGGATCTCCCAGAAGTCGAAGCTGTTTAACAGGCTCGTCTGGGAACCTCTGAACTACGAAGGCTTCAGAAAGCTTTCCTACAATTCCGCCGATCAGAAAAATGCGGAACTGATGGCCCCCGTATATGAGAATGTTCCCAAGGATATCCCGGTGGTGGCTACCCACGTCTGGCCTGCCCAGGCAGCGATCCATGCGGGAATGAAGAATGTGGTAAACGCTATTCCGGACAACTGGCCAATGGCTCTTCATTTTGCGGAAGGGAGCATCCATACGGTCCAGACCCACTACGCATATCAGGGATACAGGATATGTAACGGAATGGACGGGAACAAGGTCCTGGAGCCCATGCCTGAAGAAAGCCTTAAGTACACAGGTCATTATATAGATCATGAGCTTGTTTCAAATATCGAAGAAGACTGCAGACGCAGACTTGAAAGAAAGGCTTCCGGAAAGCCCATGAGGTTTCTTCTCACCATCGGAGGAGCCGGTGCCCAGAAAGAGATATTTGCAGCCATTATCAATGAACTGATGCCTGATATTAAGGCGAAAAAGGCAGCACTCTATGTAAACATAGGAGATTATCAGAATGTGTGGGAAGACCTGAAGAAGATGGTCCCGGAAATAGAAGGTATCTCCCGGACCCGCTTCAATGACTGGAATGATACGAGAAAGTTCTGCGAAGATGCACTTGAGGGTGATGTGGAAGGGATCCATATCTTCTGCCATGAGAATATTTTTGAAGCCGTATATGCCACAAATCTTCTCATGAGGTCCTGTGATGTACTGGTGACAAAGCCTTCCGAACTTGCATTTTACCCGGTGCCCAAGCTCTTCATAAAGAGGATCGGAGGACACGAACAGTGGGGAGCCATCCACTCGGCAGAGATCGGTGACGGCACCCTGGAGTGCAGGGACATCCCTCATACCCTTCAGATGATAAGGCTCTTTCTGGAGGATAACGTTACCTTAAAAGACATGTGCGAAAACATAATCAGGAACAAGTCTCTTGGGATCTATGACGGAGCGTATGAAGTCGTTAAGATCGCCATGGGAATGAGGAAATAAGAAAGGAGAAATAGATATGGATCAGAAGAAAGGTTTATCCGGAGCTGAAAAGTTTGCCTACGGCATAGGCGCAGTCGGAAAAGATATGGTCTATATGCTGTCGGCATCCTATGTCCTTTATTATTTTCAGGACATTATGGGAGTATCTGCCATCGCCATGGGTATCATCCTTCTTGTTGCAAGAGTGTTTGATGCTTTTAACGATCCCATTATGGGAGTCATCGTTGCGAAGACAAAGACGAAGTGGGGCAAGTTCCGTCCCTGGCTCATGATAGGTACCATTACAAATGCAGTAGTCCTCATAATGATGTTCGCCGCACCCCCTTCACTGGACGGAAAGGGACTTGTGGCTTATGCTGCCGTAACTTATATCCTCTGGGGTATTACATATACCATGATGGATATTCCTTACTGGTCCATGATCCCCGCTTTCACGGAAGGCGGTAAGGAGAGGGAAGGATTATCGGCCCTTGCCAGATCCTGTGCCGGAGTAGGTTCCGCTATCGTTACCATCGTTACCGTAATGAGCGTATCCTTTCTGGGCAGCGCTCTTGCAGGAAAGACCACAGAGACTTCCACAAAGGAATACAAGACCTCATCCATCGCCTCTTCCGTCTTTGTTGTCTATCTTGACGAGGAAGGCAATGAGACGTCGGAAGTGAGGGAATACTATCCTTCTGATACGGACCTTACGATAAACGTGACCGGCTCTGAAAGGCTTTTTAACGGAGTCGAAGTAAAAGAAGGTGAAAAGGTGACCACCGGAGTGATATCTGTTTCTTCCGACAGCGCCGATGTTACTTTTAATGTCAGCGGAGTAGATATGACTGACGGAAGGATATCCCTTTCTGCAGATAAGGCTGATCCTTCGATGATGACAGTTGTCTTATACGGACATCATTCGGAGGATGAGGCTTTGCAAAGTGACCTTTCTCTTCGCGGAACCATAGACATAGATTCCAATCTCGAGGTGGAGAGGGTAGGCTTTAAGTATTTCTCCATGATCATCGGTGTGCTGTTCGTTATCTTTATCGCTGTAACATGTATCTGCATCAAGGAAAAGTCTTCCGTTGATATGCAGACTGCATCTGTGGGACAGATGTTCAAGGCCCTTGTACAGAACGATCAGGCCATGACAGTTGTTCTTACCATCGTCCTGTTTAATACGGCCACTTATATCACATCTAACCTTCTGATCTATTTCTTCAAATATGATCTTGCCGGGAATAACTGGCAGGGGAACTATACTCTGTTCAACACCTTTGCCGGTGGTGTCCAGATCCTGGCCATGATGCTTTTCTTCCCGCTTTTGAGAAAAGCCTTTAATACCATAAAGATCTTCTATATCGGCGTCTTCTCGGCTATCGGAGGGTACTTTATCCTTCTGGCTATTGCCCTGGGAGGAGCCAAGTCAGTCTATCCTTACTTTGTTCCCGGATTCTTCATAATGGGAGCAGTCGGGATCCTGAATGTCATCTGCACTGTTTTCCTTGCCAATACGGTAGATTACGGAGAACTCAAGAACAGAAGAAGGGACGAGTCGGTCATCTTCTCCATGCAGACCTTCGTAGTCAAGCTGGCATCAGGCGTTGCTGCCCTTGTTGCTTCCATATGTCTGGCAGTATTTAATATCCAGAAGAGCTCTGACGGTATTAAGACACCTCTCGTTCTTGCTTCGGCTGTAAGGGATATGGCT
This sequence comes from Clostridiales bacterium, assembly GCA_017612755.1. Taxonomy (GTDB): domain Bacteria; phylum Bacillota; class Clostridia; order Saccharofermentanales; family Saccharofermentanaceae; genus Saccharofermentans. The sequence continues at coordinate 4,375 of JAGAFH010000169.1, read as the reverse complement.
TCCGGTGCTGATACGGCAATAGATAACTCTTCTGTCGTGGGACTCCGGCTCGTGATGACCCTGGCCCCCATACTGGTACTCTTTATTGCTTTGATGATCTTTAAATCAAGATATATACTGACGGATAAGAAGCTGGAAGAGATCTCTTCGGAACTTAAGACAAGGAGCTGACGGTTATGATCACTGTAAAAGGCGGAAAGACCCCTTTATTTATCCTTGATACCTCTCATACCACATATGCTATGAAGGTGCTGGGATCAGGCCATATAGAACATCTGTATTATGGCCGTAAGATCCACATGGATAATGAGGACGGACTTACGGAGCAGCATGAATTTGCTCCCGGAACATCATCTGTCTATTCGGAGGAGAACAGTAACTTCACTTTGGATGATATGCGTCTGGAGATGAGCTCCTGCGGAAAAGGCGACCTGAGGGAAGCTTTCGTAGAGATCGTTAATGCGGACGGCAGCAGGACATCCGATTTCCTGTATTCCGGATATGCTGAGAGCCGGGGAAGGGACGGAGGCACGGAAGGTCTTCCAACTTCTTATGGAGAAGATGCGGAAGTACTTACCGTCACTTTGGAAGATAAGGACAATTCCCTTAAGCTGGAACTTATCTATACGGTCTATCCGGAAGAAGACGTGATCACCAGGATGGCCCGTCTTATAAACGAAGGAGAAGGGGATATAAAGATCTTAAAGATCATGAGCAGCCAGACCGACTTCGATCCGGATGAATATGTCTTCAGTACATTCAACGGTGCCTGGGCCAGGGAGATGAAACGCTCTGACATGACTGTTTCATCCGCAAGACTCGTAAATTCATCTTTTACGGGTAATTCCTCAAACCGGGCCAATCCCTTTGTCATGATCTCAAAGAAGGGATGCGGCGAAAACTATGGTGAAGTCTGGGGGTTTAATCTCGTATACAGCGGAAACCACTATGAGTCTGTGGAAAAGAGCCCCTTCGGTAAAGTAAGGTTCCTGTCCGGTATCAACCCCACGGGATTTGAATGGAAACTTGAGAAAGGAGAGTCCTTCCTGACCCCGGAAGCGGTCATGACATATTCCTATACGGGATATAACGGAATGAGCGGGCAGATGCACGGCTTCGTGTCAAAACATATCCTGCGCGGTCCGTGGAAGGACAGACTTCGGCCGGTTCTTCTGAACTCCTGGGAAGCATCATATTTTAAGATAAGCGAGAGTAAGCTCCTGAAGCTTGCAAGGAAAGCCGGATCTGTGGGGATCGAGCTTTTCGTAATGGATGACGGCTGGTTCGGAGAACGAAATGACGATACAAGTTCTCTCGGGGACTGGTATCCCAACAAGAAAAAGCTTCCCCACGGCATTAAAGGCATCTGCGACAAGGTCAGGAAACTGGGCCTTGAGTTCGGCATTTGGGTGGAACCTGAGATGATAAGCCGTAACAGCGACCTTTACAGGGCTCATCCCGGATGGGCCATGGAGATCCCGGGGAAGAGCCATTCTGAAGGCAGGAACCAGATGGTCCTGGACCTAGCAAACAGGGAAGTACAGGATCATCTTATAAATGCCATGAGCGACGTGTTCTCTTCCGCGGATATCTCATATGTTAAATGGGATATGAACAGGAACTTCACGGATGTGTTTTCCCAAAGCCTTCCATCTGAAAGACAGGGGGAGACAGCCCACAGATATATCCTGGGCCTCTACCGGGTAATGAAAGAACTGACAGAGAAGTTTCCCGGTATCCTCTTCGAAGGATGCGCCTCGGGAGGAAACAGGTTTGACCTGGGGATCCTTTCCTACTTTCCCCAGATATGGGGAAGCGATAATACGGATGCTCTCTGCAGATCTGAGATCCAGACCGGTTACAGCTACGGTTATCCCATGTCGGCAGTAACTGCCCACGTATCCGACTGTCCCAATCACCAGACTTTAAGAAGGACTCCCATTGAGACCAGGTTTAATGTAGCATCATTCGGGGTCCTGGGATATGAATGTAATCTTTGCGATATGGGTAAAGACGATCTGAAGGCCATTAAGGAACAGATCTCCATGTATAAGGAATGGAGGGATGTGATGCAGTTCGGAAGATTCTACAGGGCTGAATATTCCGGAGGGAATAATATATCCTGGACTGTTGTATCTCCGGATAAGTCAAAGGCTGTTTCCATGACTATGCAGGCGCTGGTAAATCCTAATACCCAGTGGTGTGTATTAAAGCCGCAAGGTCTTGATGAAGAGAGCCGTTATCACCTGGAAGGAAGGGATCTGGTCTTTGATATCCGGGACTTTGGAGGTCTGGTAAACTACGTATCTCCCATTCATGTGAAACAGGACGGCGTGCTTCACAATGTGATTGCAATGTTTTACAAGATGAGATCTGAAAAAGAAGTCCACGACATGTACGGAGATGCCATGATGTATGCAGGCGTCCACTTAAGGAGCGCCTTTTCGGCAGGCGGGTATAATGAGAATATGAGGTATTACCCGGATTTCGGATCCAGGATATATACCATAACCAAAACGGAGTGATCGTTATGAGGATAGATATCAACAACGGATGGCTGTGGTCACCGGAATTTAAAGATGAAATGACAGACCCCGGATATGATGAAGGATCTATGGAGAGTGTCAGGATCCCCCATACGGTAAAGATCACGCCCTTAAACTATTTCGATGAGCATGATTATCAGATGGTGTCCTGCTACAGGAAGACCTTCAGCGTACCGGAGGAGTGGAAGGGAAAAAGGGTCTTTGTGACCTTTGACGGGGTAGCCCACGAGGCTGAAGTCTTTATCAACGGAACCTCTGTTTCTAAGCACTCCTGCGGATATACTGCCTTCACGGCAGATCTGACGGACCATATTCTTTTCGGTCAGGATAATGTACTGGCAGTCAGATGCGACAGTAACGAGAACTTAAATATCCCTCCTTTCGGATTTGTTATCGACTATATGACCTATGGCGGCATCTACAGGGAGGTCCGTCTTGAAGTCAAAGAGAAGGATCACATAAAAGATGTATTCGTAAGCGGAGACATGACCGGAAAAGTCTCTCTTAAAACAGAGATCGAAGGCGGGGGTGACCTTTTCTGCAGGATCGTAAAAACAGAAAATGGTGAAGTCCTTTATGAGGGTGAATGCAGTAAGGAGTGGGAGAAGGCTTTTGAAGATGTTGCCCTCTGGTCTGTTGATTCCCCGTCACTTTACGAACTGACAGTGACCCTTAAGAACAGCGGGAAAGAGGATGTTTATATAACACGGTTCGGATTCAGGACTGCGGTCTTTAGAAAAGACGGATTCTTTCTTAACGGGAAGAAGATAAAGCTTAGGGGATTAAACCGCCATCAGAGCTGGCCCTATGCGGGATATGCAATGCCTATGTCCATGCAGAGGATGGATGCGGAGATCTTAAAGTATGAGCTGGGGCTTAATGCGGTCAGGACATCCCACTATCCCCAGTCCCATCATTTCATAGACAGATGTGACGAACTGGGGCTTCTGGTATTTACGGAGATCCCCGGCTGGCAGAATATCGGTGATGATGCCTGGAAGGACCAGGCTGTTATAAATACGGAAGAGATGGTAAAGCAGTACAGGAACCACCCGTCCATCATCCTTTGGGGTGTAAGGATAAACGAGTCCGTTGACTTTGATGATCTTTATAAGAGAACGAATGAAGCAGCTCATGATCTGGATCCTTCCCGCCAGACTTCCGGCGTCAGGTATCTGAAGAAGAGTTCTCTTCTGGAAGACGTATATGCTTATAACGATTTCAGCCACTCCGGAAATAATCCCGGGTGCGAGAAGAAGAAAAACGTTACTTCTGATATGGAGAAACCCTACTTTATCAGTGAGTATAACGGGCATATGTACCCCACCAAATCCTTCGATGATGAACAGCACAGACAGGATCATGCCCTCCGTCACTGTAACGTACTGGACAGGGTCATGGCTGAAGATGATATAGCAGGATCTTTCGGCTGGTGTATGTTTGATTATAATACCCACAAGGATTTCGGGTCAGGTGACCGGATATGTTATCACGGTGTTATGGATATGTTCAGAAATCCCAAGATGGCGGCATTTGTCTATTCCAGTCAGAACAGGGTTATAGATCATGTCCTTGAAGTCAGTTCTTCCATGGATATTGGTGAGAGGGCAGCAGGAAACAGGGGAGAGATATTTATCTTCACTAACGCGGACAGTGTAAAAATGTACCGTAATGATGAGCTGATAAAGGAATATACCCAGGCTGATCCCAGATACCGCCATATGCGCTTCGGCCCCATGCTGATAGATGATTATGTGGGTGACCGCATGAAAGAAGAGGAAGGTTTCGGGGATCACCAGAACGAGATAGTAAAGACCGCACTTAATTAT
>JAGAFH010000168.1 GCA_017612755.1 Clostridiales bacterium | reverse complement strand
TGATGGCCACATCGTTTCTCTCATAGAGGCCGCTTATGGTCTCCCCCCTCTGCCTGAGGATATCTATAAGGCTGTCGAAGATCATCTCTTTTCTCTGCTCGATGCCAAGGGACAGGACCTGGGCCACCAGGATATCACCGAATCTGTCCACCGTAAGACCCGGAAGTTCGTCTGCTTCGCCGAAGATCAGCCTGCAGCACTTTGTATCCCCTTCCTTCATGACAGTATCCCTGTAGTCCAGGGCATAACCTATCCTTCTCTCGAAAAAAGCTTTGTCGAAAACATCATTGGCATTTCTGGAAAGGATACGGACCCGGATCTTGGAGTTGTCATTATAAAGTCCGGTCCCTACGTACTTTCCGCCGCCGGTAACGACATCGACTATCCCTCCGTTAACGGCACCGCCTTCCAGGGAACCGACCTCGTTGTCATATACCCAGGGGTGCCTGGTCCCCTGTCTTCTCTTTCCCCGTTCGGTCAGTATTACTTTCGGATAGTTTCTTTCTGTCTTCACGTTATTACCTTTACAAACTTTTTATATTTTTCAGAGGGATTATACACCGAAATCCCCCATAAAAAAACTTCGCGGCAACTGGTGCCACGAAGTATCAAACCTTTGTTACCCCTCTATATATACGGTTTGTACCATTATTGTAGTACCGTTCCCGGTAAAAGGTAACTACCCCAAAGGGTAGTTTTACAGAAAATTCGGAAGTATAAGTTTTTTGTCAACAACGTCCACCACCAGCTGGAGTGTAGTGCTGTAGCCGGTCTTGGCCAGGATATTCTTGATATGGTACTTGATAGTATTCTTGGAGATGTTGAGGATGTCACAGATCTCCTCCTGTTTTTTCCCTGCGATAAGCAGCCTTATGATCTCCAGTTCCCTGTCCGTCAGCTTATCGCTGGTGATATCTCCCACCTGGACCACGGGAGTCGACTCCGGATAGATGGACTCGCCTTTCATGGTCCGGATCATGATATCTTCAAGTCCCACGCTGTCATATTCCTTGTACCAGAAGCTCTCGCACCCGGCATCCTTCGCCTTGTCTATAAAAGAGTACTCCGGCATGGACGTCATTATTATGATCTTGGTATCCGGATGCTTCATCTTGATCCTCTTGGCGGCGTCAAGTCCCGACTCATTGTCGGAAGTGCAGACGTCCATAAGAATAAGGTCCACCTGTTTTCCCAGCATTACCAGTTCCGCATTTGCTGCATTCTCGATAGAGGTGACAAGTTCAAACCCCTCCGAACCGGAGACGATATTCTCAACATTCTCCCTTGCGATCCTGGAATCTTCTACAATAAGTACTTTATACATAGACATATCCTCACACCGGTATCCTGATCTTAAGGGTCATTCCCGTTTCATCGGTCAGGATATCAAGAGATCCGCCCTCCTGTTCAAGTCTGTTCCTGAGGTTCTTCAGACCCTCGCCTTCCATTATCTCACAGTTGATATCAAAAGAAACTGTCCCGTTATCCGTTATCGTTACATCGTAATATCCGTCTTTCTTCTGCGATACTATGGATATCATGTCCGCATGGGCATGCCTGACCGCATTTGTCAGCGCTTCCCTGGCCGCAGCCGTCATCAGTTTGGAAGATCTTTCCGTCTCCGGTTCATCCCCGGAACCTTCGATAGTACATCCTATCAGTGCAGCAATATCAAGGATCTCCTGCTTGGAAGAAGATATCTCCTCTTTCGACATGCCCTCGAGATAGGAAATGGCGCTGTTCCACTGCTTTTTCAGATCCGTAAAATCTTCTTTTTCTCCTGAAGAAAGATATTGGTCTGTCGCAATAAGACATCTTCCCAATTCATCATGGATGTTCATCTTAAGGGATACGATCTCCTTCTCCCTGTTGAGGTCCACGATATTGGTCAGGATGTTCCTCTGTCTCTTATACTGTTCCTGAAGCTTTATGTTATTGAGACGGATCTTGTACGTATATGTATATATCTCAGTAAAATCTGTTCCGTCTATCTGGATATAATCGCCGTGTTCCGACTGAAGATCCGTCAATACAAATCTCCAGATAGTACCGTCACTGAACCTGACTACTGCCATCCTCTCGTGGGTCTTGACCCAGGCATTTGAATTGATGGTATCCCATACCTCCAGGGCGTTCTCGAACCCGTGTCCTGTCAGCATGGTGTAAAGCTCGTCCATCTTGCGGTTTACGAGGACCGGATTTCCGTCCTTTTCGCTGAAGGCGAGAGCATTTGAAAGATTATCTATGGCTTCCTTTATGGATGTGATACGCAAAGGATCAAACACTTTCGATCACCTCCGCATCATAAGGACCCACATCTATGGTAAAGAGCTTCGGGATGAAGTTTCCTTCTTCTATCCTCTTTTCCAGTTCCTCCAGCCTCTTCAGGTGTGTAAGTATATCCTCGATATTCTCAGTGGCAATGTTCAGATCCACCGTATAACCTGCACGTTCCATGGCCTTTGCCATATCTTTCCAGAACAGGATAATGTCCCTGTCCTCGGATCTTCCTTCGGATCTTTCCGCTATACTTACAGCGCAGTGCCTCTTTATGTATGTCCCGACTATGTTGACCTTCCTCAAGGTCTCGTCCCTGACTTCCGGATCCTCCGCCTTCTTAAGCAGCTCCTTGAGCAGGCTTATCTCACCGCTTATCTCTTTAGTAACATCTGTGAGGATCCTGCTCTGTTCCGATTCCCTGACCTGGCCTGATGATACCCGGAGTTCCTCCTCAAGGATCGACACGTCATTCTGAAGGTTCTCCTCATCACTCTTAAACCTGTCGATAAGATCATGTATCTGGGTGATCTCGTTTTCCCATATAACATATCCCCGGGTTATGGGATTGATACGAAGTTCCGTATCCCTGTTCAGCTGAAGCCTCCCCTCTTCCCGGAGCTTTTCGAAGACATCCTTTTCAACAACGGATGCGCTCTTTGATCTCTTGATGACATTACCGTCCCTGTCCACTATCTGCATAGCCATTGTAGAGATATCAAAGATCCTTCCGTAACGGGAGTTGATGCTTATGGAGCCTCCGATAACCCCGCTCTCCCAAATAAGGCCGTCACTGAAGAACATAATGGCCGTAAACTCCATAAGCTCAAAACCCGGTCTTACAAAAGAGATAACGGCGTACAGTATTATCAATACCGGGATGACCACGGCCGTGACCCAGATAGTAAACCTGCTGTTCCTTCCGGATCTCTCGTTACTGTTCTTCATCATGATCATTATCCTTAAGGCCAGCAGAACGATGACCCAGGCGCAGAGAATATAGAAACCGAACCTGGGATGATAATCAATTTCGATCCCGGGCTCCGGGTATATATCAAAGACCATATGGTGCATATCATTTGTGACTGTTGCACCTGTGATGATAAACGCCGGTATATAGAGCAGACGCAGCCTTCCGTCAAACCCTTTGTCATTTCCCTTCCCGAGACAGGAGGCGGCGAAAAGACCATACATGGGAATAAAGACTATGGGGACTGCGATATAATACCCGAGTTTCCTGATAAGATCCGGATCGGTGACCTGGCTCTCCATTACCATCTTGATAGTTAGCCAGACGGACATTACCGCCAGTTCCTGCATCAGGAATTTTCTCATCCGGTCATTCTTGACCGTTCTGTTGACCTTGAAATCCCATGCCAGGGCAATAGCCATATACATAAGGTATACGGCATAGGGATAAAGATAGTTCTCGGGATACAGGTTCATATAGAACTGTCTGTAAAGAGAGACAGCTACCAGGGCTGCAAATGTTCCGAGTATTATCTTGACTTCTTTTTTCCAGGTCTCCATAGGCCTTTATTTTATTATTATTAACGCCTCTTCTCAACTTTTGTTTTTTGCAGTTTTTTTCGTGAATACCCCTTGACACACAATACCTCGCGTTGTATAGTATGTCTCGTAAGGAGGTATTCGGGATGGATATGCAAATGAAAAGAGGTTTACTTGATATCTGTGTACTCGCGGCTATCAAGAACGAAGACTCATACGGATACAAGATCATCAAAGACGTAAAGCCGTATCTGTCGATCTCGGAGTCAACACTTTATCCGATACTCCGAAGACTTGAAGAGGCGGGATGCCTTACGGTCAGGTCCGAAGAGTACAACGGCAGGCTCCGTAAGTACTACAGCATCACTTCTGCAGGGCAGACAAGGATCAAGGATTTTGCCGAAGAGTGGAAAGAGATCACTGCAGTATACGAGTACGTAACAAGGGAGGAAAAGGAATCATGAACAGGCAGGAATATTTAGATGAGATCAAGGACAAGCTGCTGGGTCTGTCGGAGGAAGATATAGATAAAGCCCTCGACTTTTACATGGAAGCGATAGATGACAGGATGGAAGACGGACTCACAGAAGATCAGGCAGTTGCGGCTGTGGGTTCTCCGGATGAGGTCGCTGAAGAGATCTTAATGGAGACCCCGCTCCCGAAGCTGGTATCGGCAAAGGTGAAGCCCAAGAGGAGCCTCAAGGTATGGGAGATCGTACTTATAGTCCTCGGTTTCCCAGTTTGGTTCCCGTTACTTCTGGCCCTCGGATCAGTGGCCCTTGCCCTGGTGATCACGGCACTGTCACTTGTTTTCTCTTTGATAGTTGTCGATATCGCATGGGGGATCGGAGGCATCATAGCTTTCTTCGCAGGCGTCGTCGGACTCTTCGTCGGAGAAGGGGCAGCAGCTCTTTTACAGATCGGACTTTCCCTCGTATTAATGGCCCTGTCCATAGTTCTCTTTATCCCCTGCAAGGCAGTTATGCTCTGGGGACTGGAACTTCTCAGCAGGTTCGTTAAGTGGCTCAAGAAAAAGTTTATTAGAAAAACAGCAAATAAATAAGGATGGTATAGGAAAATGAATAAGGTAACAAAGGTACTTCTCATCAGCGCAGGCGGATGCCTGGCAGCAGGACTTCTCATCAGCGGTATAGCGATCGCATTCGGCGCCAGCCCGGTCCACAGGACCACCGAAGAGGACTATGAGCCTGTAACATATGAGGCTTCAGGCGAAGTCAGTTCCATCGTTATCAACGAGGGATCCTTCGATATCAAACTTGTCCCCTACGACGGAGATAAGGTTAAGATCGATACATACGATACTGAATCATACGAGCACTCATTCGATCTTGATAACGGCACCCTTACCGTGAAGATCAAAGACAACCGGAAGTGGTATCAGATGATCAATATCGGCATATATATGGGTTCTGAAGACAGAGAGCTCACAACAGTATATATCCCTGAGGGAGAGTACGAAGATCTGGATCTGGAAGTCGGATCAGGCGATATCTCTGTCGAAACAGATTCTTCTTTTGAGGATGCAGTCCTTAATTCAGGTTCAGGAGACATCTCCATCGACAATTCCTTAACGGGAAATCTGGACATCAATGTGGGTTCAGGCGATGCATATGTTTCAAATATGGACTGTTCTTCAGTAAGAGTCGACTGTGGAAGCGGCAATTCAACGATCAGTAATGTATCTGTTGCAGGAACGCTTTATGCCCATTCCGGCTCAGGCGACATTCATCTCACAGACACATCTGCAGGATCCCTTACACTTGAAGTAGGATCAGGTGATATTGATTTCACAAACCTTGAGGTTTCCTCCGCAGATATCGATGTTGGTTCAGGAGATGTTACGGGCAGCGTTATCGGCGATTACGACTTTGATGCTGACTGCGGATCAGGTGACGTTACTATCAATCACGATGACATCTCTTCCGGTAATCCCTTCAAGGTAGATACAGGAAGCGGCGACGTGACCATAAACTAACTGATTCCTTTTTTACCCTATATCAGACGGGCCGTTCCGATCCTTCGGGCGGTCCGTTTTATATAGGGAAAAATGTGTGCCGGTGTGGTATCATTTATATACATTTTCCCGCATGGAGGTAAAAGATCATGGAATATCGTATCGAACACGATTCCTTAGGTGAGGTCAAGGTCCCTGCCGATAAGTATTGGGCAGCCCAGACAGAAAGAAGCCACGAGAACTTCCGGATTGGAGTAGACATCGAGACAATGCCCCGTGAGATCACTCACGCTTTCGGTATTCTCAAGAAGGCGGCCGCCAAGGCAAACAACAGCCTTAAGCCCGAGAAGATGACAGATGAGAAGCTTTCTGCTATCTCCGCCGCATGTGACGAGGTCATCAGCGGTTCTCTGAACGACCACTTCCCTCTCGTAGTATGGCAGACCGGATCAGGTACACAGTCCAACATGAATGCCAACGAAGTTATCGCCAACAGAGCAAATGAGATCGCAGGATCTAAGCTCTGCCACCCTAACGACGACATCAATATGAGCCAGTCCTCTAACGACACATTCCCTACGGCAATGCATATCTCTGCCGTTATCGCTCTCGAGGATAAGCTCATCCCCGCAGCAGAAAAGCTCATTGCTACATTTAAGAGGCTCGAAGCCGAGAACGAAGGTATCGTTAAGAGCGGCCGTACACATCTTCAGGATGCAGTACCCATCTCTTTCTCCCAGGAGATCTCAGGCTGGAGATCCTCCCTTGAGAAGGACATCCAGCTCATCAGACTGGCTATCGATCCTTTGAGAGAGCTGGCTTTAGGCGGTACGGCAGTAGGTACGGGACTTAATGCTCCCAAGGGCTTTGACACAAAGGTTGCTGAGGAGATCTCCGCTCTTTCCGGCAAGAAGTTCGTTACAGCCGAGAATAAGTTCCACGCCCTTACAAGTAAGGACGAGATCGTTTTCGCCCACGGCGCCGTAAAGGCAATGGCAGCTGATATGCTGAAGATCGCCAACGACGTAAGATGGCTTGCCAGCGGACCCAGAGTAGGACTTGGTGAGATCACCATCCCTGCCAATGAGCCCGGTTCCTCCATCATGCCCGGTAAGGTCAACCCTACACAGTGCGAGGCAGTTACAATGGTAGCAGTCCAGGTTATGGGTAATGACGTGGCTATCGGAATGGCAGCATCCCAGGGCAACTTCGAACTCAATGTATTCATGCCCGTTGCAGCTTATAACTTCCTTCAGTCCGCAAGACTTCTTGCCGAGGCTATCGTTTCCTTCAATGATAACTGTGCTGTAGGCATCAAGGCTGACAGGCAGAAGATGCACAACAATCTTCACAACTCCCTTATGCTGGTCACGGCTCTCAATCCCTATATCGGATATGAGAATGCTGCCAAGACTTCCCATCTGGCATATGAGGAGAACATCTCCCTCAAGGAAGCCTGCGTTAAACTGGGCTTTATGACAGAGGAGGAATTCGATAAAGTATTCCATCCTGAAGAGATG
>JAGAFH010000167.1 GCA_017612755.1 Clostridiales bacterium | reverse complement strand
GGGATATATAAATGATGCCTACGCCTCTGTCGCGCAGCATGTTGATTATCTTAAATAAGTGTTCTACCTCTTCCTCTGTAAGAGAAGATGTAGGCTCATCGAAAACGATGATCTTGGAGTTATATGAGACAGCTTTTGCTATCTCCACCATCTGTCTTTGGGAGACAGGCATGGTGTTTATTATCCTTTTGGGATCTACATTGATCTCATATTCATCAAATATAGCTTTTGTATCATGGTACATCTTCTTTTCGTCTACCATTACCCCTGCGATAGTCGGGTAACGGCCGAGCCAGATATTATCCATGACGGAGCGCTTTCCAGCCTGGTTCAGCTCCTGGTGGACCATTGCGACGCCGTTATCCAGCGCTTCACGGCTGTTTCTGAAATCTATCTCCTTACCTTCAAGATAGATATGTCCGCTATCTTTAGCGTATATGCCGAAAAGGCATTTCATAAGGGTAGATTTGCCTGCTCCGTTCTCACCCATAAGAGCGTGAACGGTTCCGGCCTTTAGTTCAAAATTGACTTTATCTAACGCCTTTACACCCGGAAACAACTTGGTGATATCCGTCATTCTGAGAAGGATATCTTCTGCCATATTCTTTCCTCCCTCTTGTTAATCGAAAATACTTTGACTAAGTTGCGATAAAAGGGCAGCTGCCCAAATGGACAGCTGCCCCGCTTCTAATCGTTCTTATCAGCCTGTATAAGGTGCGTATGCGACGAAGATCTTGTTTGTGAATCCGTCAGCCATTGAATAGATATCAGCGGAAGATGCTACACTTGATGCTGCGTCAGCAACAGAGCTTCCGGATGCGATGTCGGAAACTGTATTGCAGATAGCTGTAGCCATACCTTCTGCATCCTGCTTAACTGTACCGGTCATGGTATCATCAGCGATAGCGTCCTGGGCTACCTGTGTAGCGTCAACGCCGAATACGGGGATCTTTGTGCAGTTGCCGTCACCAAGGTTGTAACCTGCAGCCTGAAGTGCGGAGATAGCACCGATAGCCATATCATCGTTATTAGCGATAACAAGCTCGATCATGTTTCCGTTAGCCTCAGAGTACTCTGCAAGGTTTGTACCCATGAACTCATTACCTGCTGCAGAAGACCATGCGCCGTTAGGATCCAGCTGGTACTTATCGGAGTTATTGGGGTTGAAATAAACAAGCTCGGGATAACCGTTCTCTGTAAGGACTGCGTTAGCATCCTCAACACCAAACTGTGTACGGTAGATAGCCTCAACATTTGCAGCGTCACCCATGAACATAGCATAGGAGATCTGTCCGTCGCCGTTAAGGTCAGTAGCTTCAAAGTTCTCAACAAGGAAATCACCGATCATCTGGCCCTGCATGTGACCTGCTTCAGGAGCGTCTGTTCCGATGAATGCGATGTTGTCATGAGCATTAAGGACTGTTCCTTCCTCTCCGTCACCTTCAACTGCACGGTTGAAGAAGATTACGGGGATGTCGCCGGCAGCAGCGATGATCTGCTCAGCAGCATCGGCGGAACCTGATGTAACGAGATTTACAACGAGAACGTTGAATCCGTTTGTAACAGCTGTCTGAACCTGCTCAAGCTGTGTTCCCTGATTGTTGTTACTGTCGAAATCCTGATATTCGATTCCTGCAGCATCCAGATCCTCGTCCAGAGCGGCACGGACCGTGGAAAGATAAGCATCCGAGAAAGCGTACCAGAAAACGGCTACCTTTACATCGGATGAACCTGCGTCTGCAGATCCTGACTCATCAGTTTTAGCGCTACATGCGACCATACCGATGATCATGGCCAATGACAGGATCAGAGCAATAATCTTTTTCATGTTTCATTCCTCCAATAAAATAAAAAATGATTGGTTCTTCCGGGTGTTCTAAACACCCTCCTTCGTGAAAAATCTTAACCAACCGCAAGAGGAAAAAACATGAGATTACTTACAAAAAAGGTTAGGAAAATTATGTTGATCGTACTAAAACGCAAAAAGATCTTCGCAGTTTTTGTGCATATTAACCAAAGGAGAACAATGCCTGTTGGCTCTCCTGACTAAACATATTCTCTTTTGTGATTATGGTGGTGGCTGTATCTATCCAGGTATCCGGATCGAAGGTCTCTCCCTCCAATGATTTCCATGCACACTCAACTCCAAGGTATCCCATTGCGTAGGGATTCTGTGCTATAAGGGCAGATACCGCCCCGTCTCTCATTAGTTCTATACACTCGGGATTTGTATCAAATCCGACCACTCTCACTTCATCTTCGATTCCCAGATCCACCACGGCCCGTGCCGTACCTACTGCCAGGGGCTCATTAAGTCCTACCAGCACATTGATCTCAGGATGCTCGGCTATGAGGTTCTGAACTCCCAGTTCCGCTGCTTCAGGAGTAGCAGCCACGTTGATCGTATAGATATCCTTTACCCTGGCATCAGAATCAAGGGACTCCAGAAGACCCTGTTCACGCTCCTGTCCGTTACGGCTGCCCTGGGCAAAATTCACGATACCTACATAGATCTCTTCTTCATCCGTATCCAGAACGGCAGATCCTGTCATCCTGCCGGCCTGGACATTATCTGTACCTACACGGGCAGATACATTGACGGAATCCACATCACTGTCGATCACTACCACCTTGACTCCCGCCCTTGCCGCCGCATCTATGGCAGCAGCATTTTCACTGTAGCTTATGGCGGAGAATACGATGGCATCGGCCCCTTCCCTTACAGCCTGTTCGATATACTCATTCTGCTTCTCGTAATCTTCCTCCGTATCGGGACCGACGATGGTAAGATCCACGTTATACTCTGCCTTAGCTGCATTTGCTCCTGCGAAAGTAGATAACCAGAACTGGGTATCGGTGGATTTTACGACCAGCCATATATTGTAGCGGGAGTCCTTGCCTGCACCGCTGTAATCGCAGGCAGCGAAGATAAGGGATATGACCAGGGCAAGGGCGATCAGTATTTTCTTACTTCTCATAGTCACTCCCCCTGTCCACTTTAGGCATACGGATGATAACCTTAGTCCCCTCATCGGGAACGCTTTCGATCCTGATACCGTAGTCGGCTCCGAAATAGATCTTGAGCCTGTCGTTAACATTCTTTATTCCGATACCCGTATGATCGCTCCGCTCCTTGTTCATGATGGCTGCGATCTGATCCTCGTTCATTCCGTTTCCGTTATCCTCTACAGTCATGATGATGTCATCACCTTCGCCTTTCACTGACACCACTATCTCGCCTCCGTCCACGAGTCCGTTAATACCGTGATAGATAGCATTTTCGATAATAGGCTGTAAGGTGATCTTGTTGCAGAGATGATCCAGGCAGTCTTCATCCACATTGAAAGAATAAGTGAACTGGTTCTTATATCTGTGGGACTGGATCTGAAGATAGCTCTCCGCATGCTGGATCTCACTTCTGATAGGAATGAGCTCATGACCTTTGCTGATACTTATCCTGAAAAGCCTGGCGAGAGCGTTGACCATCTCCACCACCTCATCCTTTTTGCCGCGTTCAGTCATCCAGGATATGGAATCCAGAGTGTTATAGAGGAAGTGGGGATTGATCTGGGCCTGAAGGGCACGGAGCTCAGTCTTTCTCAGGTTCACCTGTTCGTCCTTTACAGTACCCATAAGGCTCTGGAGCCTGATGACCATGTGACTGAAGGATTCCGACAGAGTGCGGACTTCCCGTACGCCTCCCACAGGAGTATAGGTGAAGTCTTCAGCGTTTTCCTCAAACTGGGTCATTGCTTCTGCAAGGCTCTGGACCGGACGGGAAAGGGCGTGGGAAAGGATAGAACTGATTATCAGCATAGCAACGAGGATAACAAGCGCAGCGAAAAGAAGGATCCTTCCAAGTTCGCTGACACTGTCAGTGATCATCTCCTGGACATAGCTGACACCTACCACCTGCCACCTTGAATCAGGGACAGACTGAATGGTATAGATGACGCTGCCCTCAATATGATCTCCGTCACCAAGGGTCTCGATGAGATCTATATTCTCACTCTTAAGATCAGAATAGATAAGCTGCTGCTGGGGATGATATACGATGTTCCCGTCCTCATCCATCAGGAAACAGTAACCTCTCTGACCGATACCTACATCATTTATATAAGCCGATATATTACTGCAGTTGATATCAAGAGCGATCCAGCTCTCTTCACTCCCTGCTTCCAGGGGCGCTATCATAGTGACGACCCAGGGATATGCTCCTTCGAAAAGAGACACAACATGAGGGGCCGAAACATATCCGTCTGCATACTTATCCATCATCCCGGGATCAAAAGAAGTGTTCGTTTCCAGATTAGGTCTTACTTCTCCCAGAAGGCTGTAGCAGTTGACCAGTTCACCTGTGCTGTCATATGTGGATACAGCAGCCACATCCGGACGGATCTTCAGGAATACGTCAAAAAACTCTTTTCTTTCAACATCAGGATCTTCCAATGTCTCCTTCAGGGTCTCCATATCCCCGTCGATACCGGCAAGATAATCGTTTACCGTATTACTTACCTGGGCAACGGTCCTGCTGCTGTTAGTGGCTGCACTTCTTACAAGAGACTTCTGGTATGTTCTGATAGACAGGATAAGGGCACTGGACAACACCAGTACCACCGTACCGATAAGAGCCAGGAGCAGCACCGTATTCATCCGGAGACCTTTTTGTTTCAAGATCAGTTCTCCTCTCCCTTACGCATCTTGGCAGGCGATATCCCGTAATACTTCTTAAAGCAGAAACTGAAATAATGCTGGTCGCTGTAACCGCACTTTTCCGATACTTCCCCTATCTTCATACCTCCGGCCTGGATAAGCGTCTTGGCAGTCTCCATCCTCTTTTTGATAAGCAGGTTGATAAAAGTATCTCCAGCATATTTTTTCATATTAGCGCTAAGATAATTGGGACTTACGTGCAACTCCTCGCTCACGGAATTAAGAGACAGCTCCTCATCCATATAACGCATCTTGATTATCTGCAGGGTCCTTTCCACAAGAACGCTCATACCGTCCTGTTTTCTCTTTGAGATCATCTCATTTCCCGAAAGACAGAACTCGATGACCCTCCTTCTGAAAGTCTCGCTGTCCAGCTTATCCCTCAAAGGATCCGTAAGGCTGCACTTACGAAGGAGCATGGACAGTTCTTCCTTACCCAGGGCCGTCAGGAGCACATCCTGTGCCGTGACCATAGTCTGCATGATGCTGATGACTTTTGTCCCAGGTGCAAGTATCATTTCCAGATAGCTTTCCAGTTCTCTTCTGTTTCCCGTAAAGAGCACGCGGTCCAGTTCGGCAGTGGATCTGTCATTACTGACTCCCGGCTCACAATAAGATGAGACCTGGTTTATATGACATATTCCGGGACCGTCTGCCAGACGTACGGCATCAACTGCCTCCTTACATGCGGAAACACAGTTGCCGAATCCTTCAAACCGTCTGCTTACTCCAAGGATGCAATCTGTTCCCAGGATCTTCTTACAGACATAACTGAGCTCATCCAGGGCCGTGCCCAACCGGGCAAAACCATCTTCGGAAATGATAAGGGACAATACTCTTCCCCCGGAGATGATACTGCAGCTGGGATAGTAGCCCCGGAGGACCTTGTCCACCGTCTGATCGGCAGCAGAAGGAAGGGATCCTGCACCAATGGCCAGGACAGTCAGTGAGTAAGGCGCCTTAAAAACAAGACCTGATGCATTAAGATCCCTGATGATCTTTTCTTCACCGGGAAGATCCGCATAACGGTCCAGAAGAAGAGATGCAACTGTCAGCTGCTGGCTGACCGGCCCCTCTGTGGGGAGCAGTTCCTTAAAACGGTTTTCCATCTTCTGATGGATATCCTTAAGGGCAGCTGTCAGTTCGTTCATGCTTATGGGCTTAAGGAGGTATGAGATGACCTGGCTCTCAATAGCGCTTCTGGCATATTCGAAATCATCATACCCGGTAAGAAATGCAATCTGGATAAGGGGCTGCAGTTCTCTGACCTGACGGGCCAGTTCTGTCCCCTTGATAAAGGGCATCTGGATATCTGTAAGAAGAAGATCCGGTTCCATCTGCTCTACCAGCTGAAGCGCATCAAGACCGTTGTTTGCCTTACCCACAAGACGGAACCCTACGGACTCCCAGTCCACCATGGCACAAACGTCTTCTAAAAGCTCTTCTTCGTCATCTGCGACTACTATCGTAAAGACCTGGTCAGACATCTGGAAAACTCCCCCTTTTTCCTAAATTCTACAAACTGTGGTAGTATTTGTAAAGCAAGGGAAAAGCCCATTAATTATAATAAAGGCGGAGTTTAGAATATGGATCTTACCACTCTTCTCAAGGATTCTTTCATATACCTTTCCCGGTTTGATTACGATCACTATCCGGAGGATTTTGAAAGCTTTCTGAGCAATCTTAAAGAATTGGAAGAGATTGACCCTTCCCTTATCTTTCAGGAACGAAAGAGCCTTCCCAAAACAGCAGTGGACGACTACAAAAAAGTCATCGCTCTCTACCTGTGTCCCGCACTTAAGAAACTGGATAAAGCAGGCACTGCCGAAGAGATAAACAGGCAGTGGAATGAGACATTTCCAAAGGATAAGTTCTACATCAGCGATTTCGAATCCATCTTAAAAGGATTTGACGCCAACCTGCTGGGACTCCCCTTAAGGAAATCCAAAAAGAGATACGGATCAGGAAACAGAACATAAATAAATGCCCCGGATTACCGGGGCATTTTTCATCAATTATTAATTATTAGGTCAGGCCTTCTGCTTCTTACAGAGCATTAGAGAGCCCATAAGGAAGAGAAGCTGCCCGACGGCATTTACACCCTGGGCGATCCAGTTCATGGATGCCTTGTCGAAATCCTTGGAAGAGAGATAACCCATCATCAGCATGAAAAGAGAAGAAACTATGAAGAGGATCATAGCCAGGGGTTTTCCCTTTCTTTTGGATTCCACGGACAGTCCGGTGCACATTCCTATAAGCCCTAATATCATCACCGAAACAAAGACGAATGTTCCGCTGAAAACAGCAACTGCGGGGAGCTCATTTTGCTTAGCGAATACCATCCCCATAAGGGCGATGCCCGTCAGGAGAAATCCCACAGACTGCATGGGGAAAAAGCACTGGTTCAGTCTGTCAAAGTCACAGATCTCAAGAGCCAGAAGGAGCTTCCATGTAGCTTTGAAAAAACCGGCAGTGATGATCATTATGGTACCGGAAGCAAAAAGAGCAAAAGCGCCCTTGCTCATCCTGTCATAAAGTCCCCTCTGGAGTACGACAGCGGAAACAATAAACAGTATGACCGGAACAAAGTCCATCAATGCCATGGGTACGGTGATCATTTCTTATCCTCTTTTACCATGTGATACAGAGGGATGAACGGGAAAAGGATCGGTGTGCTGTCTGCATACTTCCTGTACTCTTCCTTGTCACCGTAGTTCTTGATATGACGGGCTTCGAGACGCATAGCGCCCTTTACCATGATAGCGAAGATGGTCACATATCCAAGAAGGGCAATAAGCCACTGCCATCCCTGAAGGATGTTGATCCCGCTTACAAGAAGTCCTGTCCAGAAGACTATCTCACCAAAGTAATTGGGACATCTGGAGAACTTATAAAGACCTGTCATGGCAGGCATATCGGGACGTGCTACCTTTGATGCACTCTTCTGCTGGTCAGCGACGCTCTCAATGATTATTCCCAGGAGCATGATGACTGCTCCGATATATGCGGGGATCACCGACTTATCCGTAGCGCCTGCGTGGAAGTTGGCAACCCTGTACCAGATGGGAGACACCTGAACGATATAAAGGACTGCGGAAAAGATCCACATGATGATCATGACGAACATGGGAGGATTCTTGGATATCTGGTCAGTCAGCGTCTTTCTGTAGGCAGCGCTCTTGAGCTCTCTTACGAGAAGGAAGCCTCCCAGCCTTATACCATAGATAAGGGCCAGGATACACAGGATCAGCACGGGAATGGAGAAACATCCCCAGGCCAGTGAAATGATGACTATAGTTACACCGATACCGGCAACTGCCAGTCCGTAACCGATAGTCATGAAATAAACAAACTTGTAGAAACCTTCTGCACAAAGGATGGCAGAAACTATCAAGAGAACCCAGGTTAAAGGCGGTATTACCATTTTCGATCCCTCCTCTTATTTCTTGTAGCAGTTCTTAATATACTCGGCAAAGGAATGCTCACCTACGATAGTATCTCCCACCATCTCCTCCGTAAGAGTCCACTTGGAGAACTTAAGGATCGCTTCCTTACCGTTCTTCTTACGCTTATTGGCCCAGGCGAGCACATCGAAAAGCCACGGGGGAGCAGTCTTGATAACCGGCTCCTTACCGGCAGCGGCGAAGAACATCTTAGCCAGCTCTTCGTATGTATATGTCTCTTTGCCTCCCACATTATATGTCTTGCCGTCGTCTGTCATATGCTCGACTATGAAGTCGGCAAAGTCAGGAGTATCTACAACATTTGCGCGGACAGGTTTCTTTCCGAGAAGAGTTACCTTTCCCTTCTCGATCATAGGCATAAATACGTGGGATATATCATAGAAATATCCGGTAGGTCTGAAGATGACCCACTTCATTCCGCTCAGCTTAAGATATTCCTCCAGTTTTGCCTTTGCATCCAGCATGGGAACATGGGGAGCCTTGTCTGCTTTAAGAACGGAAATATATGCGAAGTTCTTAACGCCTGCGCTTATAGCCTCATCTACCAGGTTTTTGTTGGCCCCCCAGTCGATGTCATAAGCTGTGACCGTAGCGGAGGTCTTTGTAAGTCCCACTGTGGTAATGACCACATCACATCCGTCGCACAGACCTTTCAGCGCCTCCCTGTCAGTCATATCCACCTTCACGGGAGTAAATCCGGAGAGCCCCTCTATCTCTCTTGTGACCAGATCTGCTGCCACTACGTCATGTCCTTCCCTTACCAAAGACCTTAAGATGTCTTCGCCTAAGTGGCCGAACGCTCCTGCAAGTAATACTTTCATCCTGCATCCTCCTTTTATTTTTTCTTCTCTTTTGATCTCTTATCGTTAATGATATCCATGTGTTCTGCAGTTATCAGTTCCACACCGTTCTCCCTTGCCCAGGCCACGCATCCTTTGAGGGCCGTAGGAAGGAATATCCTTGGAACATTTACCAGCTTTGCACAGGCCTCATCAGTAAACTTTATCTTGTCATCTATCCTGTCAGCCGCATACTTAACGCTGGAGACAGTAGTAGAACGGATAGGAAGAAGTTCAGGGATCGCACGGCTGAACCTGGCATACCAGAAGTTCTTGCTGTCCCGGTATCCGTAATCTACGGGAACCTTTGGGAAGTCCTTAGCCCTAACTCCGTTAATGATGGCGTTATAATACTTTTCCTTCATGAGGATCTTATCGATCCTGAGGATAAATGTGGCCCCGAACTTGGAAGTGATGCCGTTAAAATCGTGATAAGGCGGCTCATATCCTTCCAGCTGTCCGGGAAGATCCTTATCAGCTCCGTCCAGGTCCCTCATCCAGGTGCATTCGATGACCTGGAAAGCTTCCTTTACCACCTGAGGCCTGTCATCACCTTCAGCCAGTCCCGGCTCAAAAGTAAACTTACAGTCCTTCATCTTTTCTTCGGGAGTATCCCCGGGCCATCCGAGTCTGACGACTTCCTTAAAAGTCTTCCTGTCGTCCCCTACAAAGTTAATGGCGCACTTCCCGTTACGGAGAATGTTCTGGGCAGTATTTGATGAGTTGCGCGCATTAAGGAGCATTGCATAATAATCCTTTCCGGCAACATAATAGGGCTGCACGAGACTATAGGGTCCCACCGTAGTAGTCCCGTCCTCTGTCAGGGTACTTATAAGTACCGTAGGCATGGGAAAGAAAAGTGATGTCTGATAGAAATTATCTACTATCCTAAGGTCCTTAAAACTACTCATTCTTCATCCTCCTCACGATAAGAGTTTTTCCATAAAAGGTTTTATATCCTTATATTCGGTATATCCGTCAGAGGCAAAACGGAGGAGCAGATCCGCCAGAAAATCAGAAAGACCTTTTTCCTTGCCCGGTTTATCAACAAGCATTTCCATCATCTCCCTGATCTGATCCACCAGTCTTTTACGGTAATCTTCTCCGAATGTCTCTTTTTTGGAAGAAAGCCTGTATTCAGACCACACATGTCCATACTTTCTGCTGAAATCACTTATCATCTTAAAGAGCATTTCTATACCCTCTTCCGGATCCTTATCCTTAATCTCCGTCTTCGTCTTACGCACAAGGGTATTCCAGTCATCCAGCATAACGCAGGCCACAAGATAATCTTTTGATCTGAAATAGTTATATACGGTCCCAACAGCTATATCACATGAAGATGCAACGCTTCTTATGGTCACAGAATCATATCCCCCGACCAGCATCTGCCGGCGG
>JAGAFH010000166.1 GCA_017612755.1 Clostridiales bacterium | reverse complement strand
TCCTGATGGGGAGAAAAATAAAGTACAGTCTTATTCAATCTGTTCTGTCTCCTGGATCATTATTACCTGAAGATATTATCATTATCTGTTTCTTGATAAAAGTTTCAGCAGATGATCTTATCAAACTCATCTTCAGGCATGGGTTCAGCGAAATAGAAGCCCTGGAAGAGCTTACACCCCATGCCGGAAAGCATATCATGCTGCTCTTTTGTCTCAACGCCTTCGGTCAGGGATGATATACCCAGATCCTCCGACAGGTTGATGATATTCTGAAGGATGGTCTTTGCCTTGGCATCATCCTCTGCCTTGTTAAGGAACTTCATGTCGATCTTAAGCACATCCACCGGCAGATCCTTGAGCATATTAAGGGATGAGAAACCGCTTCCGAAATCATCCATCTCCACGATAAACCCGGCCTTTCTCAAGTCGTTGATTATCATCATCTTGTTATCCACGTCAGTCATCATAACAGATTCCGTTATCTCTACCCTGAGCCTTGAAGGATCGATCTTATATTCCCGGACAAGGCTTTTGAGTTCAGCCGCCACATCCATAAAATAGAAATCTTTGGGGGATATGTTGACAGATACGAAAAGATCCCGGTGTATATCTCCCCAGCGGGATAAGATCTCACAGGCGCATTTCCACATATATCTGTCTATGTCGACGATCATGCCATTCTTCTCGAAAACAGGGATAAACTTTCCGGGGGACAGGAATCCTGCCTCAGGATGATCCCACCTGGCCAGCGCTTCGGCACCGACTGTCTTTCCGCTGCTGTCGATGATCGGCTGAAGATACGGCCGGACGTGACCTTCCCTTATAGCGTCCTTAAGCTGATTTGAGATATGCTGACCCCAGAGGACCTGATCTCTGACCTCCGCATCGAAATATGCGATATGAGTCTGATATTCGTCATCGATCTTCTTAAGAGTAATATGTGCTCTGTCAAACATAAGGGACACATCTGTTTCTTTGCCGGTAACTTTATATACTCCGAAGTGGATCAGGATGTGATGTTCCATGTATTTATATCTGACAACAAAACGGGAAAGTTTCTTTTCCATCAGATCCTCGTCAAATTCATCAACAGGCACCAGGATACCGAAGGTATCTCCCCCTATCCTTCCGTAAACGCTCCTGCGGCTGAAGTTAGCTCTCAGGAAGCCGGCCACATTCTTCAGTGCCTGATCTCCAAAACCTCTGCCGAAGATATCGTTGACCACCTTAAAATCCTTGATGTCCACAAATATGATGTAATATCCGGTATCCGGATCGCTCTTTATCTTGTCTTCCACTATGGCGTACAGGAACTCTTTGTTATAAAGATCCGTGAGCCTGTCGTGAGTGGCATTATATTTTTCGCGTATCAGTTCTTTCTGCGCTTCCGTATTATCCCTGACTGAAAGGAATGATCCTGTTATCCTGTTCCTGTTATCGGTCAATGAATGCTTTTCAAGAACATAGTACCTTTTGTACCCTTCTTCCATCTGAACGCTTTTCGAGCACCAGTCATCTGCCTTGAGATCTATGGGGCCGAACTTATCTGTCAGGCGTTTATATGTTCCAAGAAACTTCTCCCCTTCTATGCCGCCTATCTTCTTTCCCGGATCATTAGCCCAGATACACCTGTCGTACGCATCAAAGAAGAACATGGCTTCCGGAAGATCCGAGACCGTGTCGGCCAGCATCCTGTCAAGAAGGCGCATGGGTCTGTAGATGATGGAGAAATAAAACAACAGAAATCCGCATACGCCGAAAGATATCATGGATCTGTCTATGGGTATCCTCGAAAAAGCAAAAACGGCTCTCAGGACTCCCGCCGTGACCATGGTGACGAGTATTACCATATATCTTTCCGTATAGATCCTGGGGGATCTGATAATCTTGATCACGAATATGACCGATATACCTGCCAGGATACCGTAATCCACCATCCAGTGATATGTCAGTCCCATGTAAGGGAAAAGCCTGAAATATGTATACCCGTCAACGATCCTGGCCTCAGTGGAAAAGGCATGGCCGAAAAACGGATTTAAAGCAAACTGGATAATATCGACCACGATAATTGAATACACGAAGATCCTTAAGAACTTATTCCTCCAGGATACAACGCAGTATTCAAAAGTAAACTTGATAAGGGACAGCATCAGTACATCGTTGCCCAGGAAGATAATATAATAACCCAGTGCAGAAATGGTTCTTTCTGTGGAAGCGATGATTATAAGATTTCCTGCAACGGGAAAGATAAGGGCAAGTTCAACAAGGGAGGCGGTCTTTCCAATGGGCTTGTAGGAACGGCGGGCCAAAGCGGAGCAGATGCCCAGTACGATGATCATTATGGAAAATGCGATCGTATATGCCACTCTCATATAGCACCCCTCACCATAAAAACGCGCACATTCCTCTAGACTTTAATGATAACCGATATCCCTTCCGGTTACAACGATCCCGTTACCTGAAAAAGCCTAAAAAAAGGCTGTCCCCCCGGAAAAACCGGGAAGACAGCCCCATTTCTTCAAACCTGAAAATCAGATCAGTAGTTCTCAGCGTGAACCTCAAAGTAGGACTGGGGATGATCACAGACAGGGCACTTTTCAGGAGCCTCTGTTCCGACTACGATATGACCGCAGTTTCTGCACTCCCATACCTTGACCTCACTCTTCTTGAATACTTCCTGCATCTCAACGTTCTTAAGGAGAGCTCTGTATCTTTCCTCGTGACGCTTCTCAATAGCAGCAACGCCTCTGAACTTCTTGGCAAGCTCGGGGAATCCTTCCTCGTCAGCAGTCTTAGCAAAACCTTCGTACATGTCTGTCCACTCGAAGTTCTCATCTGCTGCTGCAGCTGCAAGATTCTCTGCTGTAGTTCCGATGCCCTGAAGCTCCTTGAACCACATCTTGGCATGCTCTTTCTCGTTATCTGCCGTCTGAAGGAAAATGGCAGCGATCTGCTCGAATCCTTCCTTCTTGGCCTTGGAAGCAAAATAAGTATACTTGTTCCTTGCCTGGGATTCACCGGCAAATGCAGCCTGAAGGTTCTGCTCAGTCTTTGTTCCGGCATAAGGGTTGTTTCCTGCTGCGGGAGCGTCAGCCTCGATAAGCTCAAGGTTGTCGCCTTCTGCCTTACAGAGAGGGCATACAGGTGTCTCACCTGCCGCTACTTCGAATTCTTCTCCGCAGATCTTACATTTGTACTTTGCCATGTTGTTTTCCTCCCGGGTATTGTTATTAATCTTATGATTACTCGATGACTCTTATCCAGCCTTCGGGTGCTTCGATCCTGCCCATCTGGATGCCAGTAAGCGTATCGTAGAGTTTCTTTGTCCAGGGACCCATCTCCTCCATACCTGAAGGGAAGCAGATCTCATTGCCGTGATCGTCGATCTTTCCGACAGGAGAGATAACTGCAGCTGTTCCGCAAAGTCCGCACTCAGCGAAATCCTTGAGCTCATCAAGATAAACCTCTCTGTGCTCTACCTTCATACCAAGATACTTCTCGGCAACGATCATAAGAGATCTTCTTGTGATGGAAGGAAGGATACTGTCAGACTTAGGTGTAACGAGCGTTCCATCCTTAGTGACGAAGATAAAGTTAGCTCCGCCGGTCTCCTCTACCTTTGTTCTCGTCTTGGGATCCAGATACATATTCTCTGAATAGCCCTTGTTGTGGGCATCAACGATAGCATGAAGGCTCATGGCATAGTTAAGGCCGGCCTTGATGTGACCTGTTCCGCAGGGAGCAGCTCTGTCAAAATCAGAAACCCTGATTACGATAGGCTTAGCGCCGCCCTTGAAGTAAGGTCCGACAGGTGTACAGAAGATCCTGAACTGATAATCATCAGCAGGCTTAACACCGATAACGGGGTTGATACCGAACATATAAGGTCTCAG
>JAGAFH010000165.1 GCA_017612755.1 Clostridiales bacterium | reverse complement strand
GCAGGAGAATAATCATTCTCCTTATAGTAGGCATTTAAGATCATAAATCTCTCATCGCCCTTAAATGTCTTTTTTATCCTGTCCATCCAGGGCTTTAAAGCCTTTTCCTTCTCAGCGCTCTTAAGCTGCAGTTCATCAGCCTTTATATACAGAGGCAGGATCAGGATGTTTAAGATAATGCTCAAAAGAACAACTGATATCCCCGGGATACCCGTTATCTTATAAGACACGGAAAAGATAAGCTCTAACAGCAATTCGATCGGTCTTATGAACAAATAGAATAAAACTGTTAAGAATGACATACCTGTGTAGGATCAATACCTCTTGATCTTCTTGGAAGTATTCTTCTCAAACTCAGTCTTACGTAAGACTACCTTCTTGATCTTCTTGTAATTGGTAAGCTTAAGGTTAACTTCATCACTTACTTCCTTAAGGAGCTTCTCGATATCTTCGTCGGAAGCATTTTCACCAAGCTTGGCAGTAACTTCCTCCATATCCGGGAAGATGGTGGCGACGATAACGATATCATCTTTCTTCTCGTCTACTTCACCGGAGATAACGCTCTCTGCCACATAAGGAGACAGGGACAGAAGATACTCGATCTCCTCAGGGAATACGTTCTTGCCGTTCTTGGCAATGATAACATTCTTCTTTCTTCCCGTGATGATACAGAAGCCGTCCTTGTCGATATAACCCAGGTCACCGGTATGATACCAGCCTTCGGGATCCAGGGCTTTAGCAGTAGCTTCCGGATCCTTGTAATAACCCATAAAGACATTGTCGCCTCTTGCAACGAACTCGCCGATACCGTCTTCATCGGGATCTAAGATCTTGACTTCGGATCCCGGAAGAGGAAGTCCTGCAGCTTCGTTCTTAAAGTCGCAGTCCCTGTTAAGGGCAAGGATAGGTGCACACTCTGTAAGGCCGTAGCCCTGTACGCAGAGGAAACCGATATCCTGGAAGAACTGGAGCATGTCGGGATTGACGGGAGCGCCGCCTAAGATGATAAGTCTCATATTGCCGCCGAAGGTCTCGTGGATCTGGGCGAAGAGCTTCTTTCTTACATCGATCTTAAACTTAAGAAGGAATCTTGAGAGCTTGATACCGGTCTTAAGCTTCTTTGCAGTCTTGGGGTCCGCATTGATCTTCTTCATGATGCCCTTATAGAACATCTCCAGCATAACGGGAACCATCAGGATACATGATGGTTTAGCTTCCTTGATATTCGTGGTGATATAACGGAGTCCTTCGCAGATGGCAATAGTTGTACCTCTGTAGACCTGGCCAATGAATCCGCAGGTACATTCATATGTATGATGTAAAGGCAGTACTGACATGAATATGTCATTTCTGTCGATATAGAGCATGGAGAACATGGCTATAAGGTTCGTGCAGATATTCTTCTGGTTGAGCATAACTGCCTTGGACTTGGAAGTAGTTCCTGATGTGAAAAGAAGTATAGTCATCTCATCCACATTGATAGGCGTCTCCTGATAATCCTTGTAGCCTTCGTCCAGGAGTTTTCCGCCTTCTTCAATAAGGCCGTGGAAAGAAGTAAACCTGGGATCATCCAGATCGTCCATGGAGATATACATGGTCAATGACGGGACTTTACCGACTATCTGGTTGATAACATCGAGCTTTGTCTTGGAAAAGATGATGACGTTGGCCTCTGCCCTTTCCAGGCAGTTTAAGATCTCTTCGGGATGAAGCTCTTTATCGATGGGGACTACGCATCCAAGACCGTTTGTGGTCATAAGATAGGAAACATACCACTCATATCTGGTCTCGGAAAGGATCGCAACACGGGAACCCTTCTTTAACTTTTTGAAAAGAGCGGACCCTAAGGAATCGATATCCCTGTCAAACTTCTCGATAGAGACCGGTTCATAATTACCGCCTTTAACTGTCTTGTGAAGAAATACCGGGTTCTCGGGGAACTCCTTAAGTCTTGTCTTAACTACATCTCTAAGGTTTTCGGGACGGGTAACCTCATAAAGCGGTATATTTTTCATGATCGTTCTCCCCTTCTATATTATTAATATAAGATTAGCAATAACCCTTTGAAATGGCAAGTTCGGCACGTTCTTTCGCTTTGCCGCCCAATGCGATCTGGCTATTGATGAAATCAGGATGATCAGAGATAAAATCCTTCATATACTTATCGGGATCTGACAGAAATTTCATGACCAGGTCATACTGCTGCTCATTTATATATCCGCTGCCTTTAGCCTGATCGAAGAGAGAAGCATCGATCCCTGCCAGTGTATCCATATCAACTCCCAGTCCCTTAAGGACTTCCCTGCCGCTCTGGCGTCTGTCTATAACGGCTATGGTATCCTTTATCTCTGCGCCGAAGCCTCTGATAACAGGTACCCAGGCTCTTTCGTAGCTTGATGCTTCAGTTATAAGATCTGCTATATGAAGGATCTTCTTTCCTTCCAGCATGGACTTATCAGCGGTCTTAGGAGAATGAAACTCGGAATCTGTAATGACGGCGGAAAGGTCCTTATAGATAGTAAGATGCTTCTTTCCAAGGATATGGGCAGGAAGCATGGAGAAGAAATAATCTCTCCTCTCCCCTCCTGAGATGATATCGAAATCATATTTCCTGGCCTCTGCCACCAGCTGGTCCGTTACATTCCTGAAGGTCTCGGAGGAATGATACAGAGCCATGAACTCATCGAAGATCTTTGAAGGAGCTGTAAGCTTATCCTCCTTTATAGTCTCCTCGATAACCTTGAGCATGCGGTTAGCTTCCTCCTCATTCTTAACAAGGAAATGGGTATTGATATAAAAAGGTCCAAGCTTTCCCGAGGTATACCAGAAAGGTGTATCTTCAGGCGCTACGCGGACTGCATTTGTAAGGAAAAGGTCGTCTGTGATGTTTCTGGAATTCATAATATATATCCTCCAAATCTTTATTAACTGGTCTTTCTGAAATTCCTGTCAGTCAGTATCCTTGCGAAAACAAGGCCCAGGGGAAGTGACACAACGACTATCAGGGCCTTGGCAAGCCAGGTCAGTCCCGTGGCAAAATCACTCTGGTAGAAAAAGAATATGCCTTTATACATAAACATTCCCGGTACCATTATAACAATAGAAGGGATCGTAAGGGTGATCCTGGGAAAACCTATATAATTTTTGATAGCTGAAGCCATAAGACCTGCGGCCAGGGCTCCGAAAAAGGCGGCAATACTAAGGGATACTCCAAGATCTGTCAGAAGGAGCCTTAAAACGTTGGCTATAGCGCCGATGAGGCCTGCTATGGAAGCCATCTTAAACCTGCTGTTAAATATAACGGAAAAACCGAATACTCCGAGAAAGCTCATGATGAATCTTAAAGGGATCAGGAAGTACAAAGGCAAGGTATATGGTTCAAAGTCCACCGGAGCAAACATAAGGATAGCAGCGGCAAAGGAGGCGGATAAGGTAGCGATACCAATTACAAGTACGGAATAAGTTATCCTCTCGATACCCGACTTAAGATCCAGCTTGGCCAGGTCTATGCCTCCTGTTATAAGGGGGAATCCCGGGATAACAAAGAGCATGGAACAGATATAACCGGCTCTGAAATCCATGGGACTTCCTGTGACAGTACCCAGGATCTTGACCATAATGATATAAACAACGCAGGAAGTAAAGACTCCGGCTCCCGTATTGGCAAATAGAGTGATCTTTTTATTGAGAAGAAGCTTTCTTACCATAAAGCCAAAGAAGGCTGCTATCAGGGCGCAGACCATATCTACAGCTCCTGCCCCCAGAAGGAAGGCAAAGGCTGAACATGCGATCCCTGCTGCCAGGGACAGCTGAATGAGCTTATAGTTGCCCCTTCCCTTTTCGATGGTATCCAGCATCTTATGGAAATCATCTATGGAATAACGGCAGGCCCTTTCCGTAAACCCGTCACAGAAGATCTCCATATAGTGAAGCTTATCCGTATTTACGCCGGTAGTAACGTTGGAAAGGGCATTTGTACAGCTCTCCCCTTTTCCATACATGTATAATCGATGGATTTAAGACCTATATCCGCATTACAGGTGACATTTAAAGCCCTTGAGATCTTATTCATGGCAGCTCTTACACGGAAGGCCCCTGCCCCGTAGGACAGAAACATCAGGCCCACCCTTCCTATAAGCCCGGCCTTTTCTGATAAAGGAGATGATAAAGAGGGCCTATCGCTGTCCTTTTCGGAAGTATCGTGCCACAGGATGGACATGTGCTGCTGACGAAATTTACTCATTCTCTTACCAAAGCTTTAAAGTACCTGTTACATCTTTAAGTGATTCGTTATTCTTT
>JAGAFH010000020.1 GCA_017612755.1 Clostridiales bacterium | reverse complement strand
TCCGGAATCAAACGGAACAACAAGCTCCAATTCGTCGTCATCAAAATCCATCGAGAACTTTAACTGAAGATCTGCTTCCTTATCATGCTGAAAACTATCACATGAACAGTTAATCAACACAAATCCAACAATCAAAATAAATACTAGAATCCGATACATTTTCATATACCATTTCTCCTGATGAATTAACTGATTAGAAAAATGGAATTATCAGATAACCACTTCTGCCCAGGCGCCTTCGATGGGCATATCGTAGAGGGGCTGCGCTCCTGCTTCCAGTAAGATCTTTTCGCTCTCGTACTTGGTGTCGTTTCTGTGGGAAGGGGCGATATAGCACTTCTTCCCTTCTTCTGTCGCCTTTTTGATGAGTTCCGGAAGGCCTCTTGTGGAGGCGGTGCCTGAGTGGTAGGCCTCGATAAGGATGGCGTCTGCTTTTGTGATGTCTAATGCATCGTAGGGGAAGCCGGGTGTGTTAGGGATGGTGATTACCTTTTTGTTGTTTTCGCTGCCTATGAAAGCCATGGCCTCTTCTTCAGTCAGGGTCTTCGGTTCTTTTCCACCGGGGAACTTTTTGTAGTCGCCCTGGAAGTCCGCATCCTGCATCTTATATGCCTGGACGAAGGAGGTGTCCCCCATGAAGGAGTCGGAGAAGACAACTCCGAAAGTGTTATTTCCCGTCTTTCCGGAAATGGCTGCGTCCATGATGCCGAGAGCGTACTTTACGTTCTTCTGGGCATCGGACCTCAGGTCCTGGGGCGGGAGTTTGGCACCGGTGATTATGACGGGAAGATTAAGGAAGGAAAGGGCCCTTACTGCCAGCTGGGCAAAGTAGGCCACGGAATCTGTCCCGTGAAGGATAAGGATACCGTCGGGGCGGTCTTCTTTGACCTCCCTGACGATACCCTTGAATGCTTCTTTGAAGTATGTGACGTCGGCATTTTCCGACGAGTAAAGTATAGGTGTGATGATCTTAAAGTCAGCCTTGACCTTTGTCTTTTCGAAAAAGCTCTTGTCGGGAGCGCTTCCCAGCTTTATGGTCTTATCCCCTGTTACTTTAGATCCTATCGTTCCGCCAAGACAGCATACCAGTACTTTACTCATGTTATTATTCCTTCTCTTTTTTAAGTACTGATATTATAACTTTTTTAGCGGTAGGATTGAAGAACGTAGTCGAAGTGTCCGTTTGAGTCGTAGATCTCAATATACTCCGGAGGGTTGTTGGGAGAGAAGCATACCTGGTACTCTTCTCCTTCGCTGTCGGTCAGGAAGAGATCCACATCTGCGTAATCGTACTCGACACTTGAAGTGTTGATGAGGACTGAGAAAACATCTCCGCTGTCACCGTCTACGCATACTTCAGGATAGCTTTGCTCAGTGCCGTCTGAACCGATGTCATGGGAATAGACGGTATAGCTGTAAGACTCAATATCCGTTTCAAGCTCGTTAAAGATCCTGACCTTCAGTTCTGCCCTTTCGGAATCGGGAGCATTACCCCTGTAGTCCGCCAGCATGAAGCATCCTGCCAGAAGGCACATGACCACATAAGATACTGCCGTAAAGAGGATCCAGATCCTGGCGTGGTCTTTCTTTCTGATGATGCCTGCGATGACGAAGGCGGCTGCGGCACCCATTACCACGCACCCCCACATGGCCAGCATCCTCTTGGGAGTATAACCGAAGGTGGTGAAATACATCAGGAGTTTACAGAGGGCGACTATGGCGAAGACGATGGACTCGCCCATGAGAGCGATGATCATGTATCTGGAGATACGGGTCTTCTTCTCCTTCATGGTGAGGGTGTTGATGATGAGGAAGACCAGCATGTTGATGACCATGATACCTGTCAGTTCAAAGAATCCTCTTCTTGCATAATCCACTACATTAAATCCCTCGGGCAGTCTTCCCAGAAGTCCGCTGAAGATGTACTTGGCTTCAAGGACGAAGAACAGAAGGTACATAAAGACGAACATGCCGGAAAGTACTGCTGCGAAAACGGGTGAAACTATCCTTCTCTTATTCCTTGCTGAGAGCTTCTTATCGTAGGATTCCCTTTCCTTGGAACCGTCCTGCTTTGCACAGGCGGACACCAAGGAGTAGAGATAAAAACAGACGGGAACGGCGAAAAACAGCCTTACGAATACTGCGCCAATATTCAACTCGAAGAGCCATGACAGGTCGATAAGATCTACCATCTTTTCAGTAAGTCTGCCGAAGTCTTCGTTGATGTTGGAAAGAAGTGTTAATGCGATCAGTATCAGGGGCAGCATAAATACCGCCATCATAAATCCTGTAGCTACGGCATTGCCGTTTATCTTCTTTTTCTTTTCTCCTTCTTCCTTCCTGAAATCCTTCATGTCGGTGAAGATGTTTCCGAAGTTGGGGAAGGTCTTGATGAACGCTCCGTTTAACAGGTCGCTTGCGATGAAGCTTCCGGTCTTTCCTTCGTAGAGTATCCCGCCGGAGACCAGTACTGCATATACTACGCAGAGATGGATGGCGAAGATGGAAAGATCGAAGTAGGGAGCGATACTTGTGGTAAGAGCTGTAAGGCCCATTATCACATACCAGAAATATGCGCTTTTCGCTGTTGCCTTTCCTCTTCCCCTTCTGACTATCTCATTGAAGGCAATGAAGATAAGAACGAAAACGAGAGCTCCTATAAATCTGTAGCTGTCATCTACCTTTTCGATAAAGGGAAAATGCATCAGAAGTCTTAGATAAAGGTATGCCACAGGATAGGCGAGCAGGATGCCCGCCTTCCCGAATGTCTTTTTGTTTTCCATGGATCAGTCCTCTTCTTTGTATTCCAGGATATCTCCGGGCTGGCATTCCAGCGCCTTACAGATATCGTTTAGTGTTGAGAACCTTACGGCCTTAGCCTTCTGGTTTTTAAGTATGGACAGATTTGCCGGGGTTATCCCGATCTTTTCCGCCAGGTCTCCGGAGGAGATCTTGCGCTTTGCCATCATTACATCAAGATTAACTATAATAGCCATAAAGATTTCCTCCTTTCATCAGATCGTAAGATCGATATCTTTCTTCATTGTGATCGCCTTGTCAAATGCCACCTTAACGGAAAGGACTATAAGGGAAACAAACCATGCTACAAGAGAGAGCACTCCTGCTTCCCCCCATACGAATGCCAGTCCGAAAAATGCAAAGCCGGCAACTATAAGACAGATAACAACATATTTGATAAGATCGGTATTCTTCTTGTCGAAGACCACATCCTTGCTCATATTGTTGAGGAGCTTAAGTACGCAGATAAGAACTATATAGGCCAGCACTGTTATCAGATAATAGACTGTGGTGAAAGCGCCAACGGAAAAGTCATCTGACATTCCGGCCCACTCGGTTGCTATATAACGTGCGGATGTAACTCCGAATATATCTGCCAGGACGACGAGGATGATAAAGAATACTGTAGCGATCTTGGACCATAAGATGATCTTGTCGTTATATTTGGATTCCATAAGTAATTCCTCCCTTAAACGTATTGAAAGCATGCTTTTATAGCATCATAATACTACGGTCAATATCGTTTTGCAAGGGTTTTTTATTGTTTTTCGATATATTTTTATTGAAATCCTGAAATCACCGGGCTGCGAAGAAGGTTCCAACGTCCTCCTGCTCTAAGATCCTCTCCAGGACCTGGGCCTCGGAACCCTGGGCTATAACGCCGTTGATGCCATGGGCTGTAGCCTTCTGCATAGCAGTTACTTTCGTATACATTCCGCCGGTTCCCAGCATACTGCCGGCTCCCTTGGAAAATCCCAGCATCTCGTCAGTTATCTCTTCGACATAGGAGATCCTCTTGGCATTTACATCCTCCCTGGGATCGCCGTCATAAAGGCCGTCGATATCTGAAAGGATTATAAGAAGATCTGCATTTATAAGGCAGGCGACGCTGGCGGATAAGGTGTCATTGTCGCCGAATGTACCGTTGTGCATGATCTCGGTGGTGGAGACCGAGTCGTTTTCGTTAATAACAGGGATCAGGTCACGCTCCAGCATAGCCTCGATGGTGTTGGTGATGTTGGATCTGGTGAGCTTGTCTGTCAGGTCGTCCCTTGTAAGGAGGATCTGGCCACAGGTATAGGAATACTCAGAGAAGCTTCTGTTATAGGCATTCATGAGCTCGCACTGGCCTACGGCTGCGATGGCCTGCT
This sequence comes from Clostridiales bacterium, assembly GCA_017612755.1. Classification (GTDB taxonomy): domain Bacteria; phylum Bacillota; class Clostridia; order Saccharofermentanales; family Saccharofermentanaceae; genus Saccharofermentans. The sequence continues at coordinate 11,129 of JAGAFH010000020.1, read as the reverse complement.
TCTCCCTGGTGGCCTGGGGCTTCTGCTTGATGCCGAGGCAGCCGACACCTACGCCGATGGCGCCTGATGTTACCAGGATGACTTCCTTACCGCTGTTCCAAAGGTCGGCAATAGCACGGCACAGCTTGTCGATGTTTCCGTGGTTCATCTTTCCGTTTTCATATGTAATGGTTGATGTTCCAACTTTGACAACAATCCTCTTGGCAAAGTTGATCGCCATTCTAGATCCGCTCATAAAACCGGCCCTTTCCTTTTATTAACCTGTAAAAGAATATACTGTCAAAGGGAAAAATACAATAGTTCAGCCTTTTTTCGTCACTTAGTAGTTTAATCGACTAGATTGTCGACCATTTTTTAAGTAAAACGGTAAAAATGGTCAGAATACAACTGTATCCGTAATTTTGCGCAAAAAGAAGGGACGGTGTCCCGAACATTCCAATTCAGGTCCTGTCCCTTGCTTAATAATTTTACTATGGTTATTTTTCATATTCAAGCAGTTTAAGTTTTTTAGTGATCACCTTTATACGTTTTATTCTCTTCGAATGATCAAATTCTCTTTTGATGGCCGTTAAGCACTTTTCTTGAGGAATTTTCACTCTTCTCAGGTCCATGATTATGTTTTCCGACTGGTCTTTTGCTTTTTGAAGCGTGTTTTTTATCAGCCATTTCCCCTCGCCTTTGGGGGATTTTATTTCCCACTCAAGACCATCCATAATAATATCCGGTCTGTGAACGCCCTGAATATTTGATCTTGGAATCAATTCAACATCATATCCAAGCTCAGTGAAATATACTACAGTCGCAGTCTCATGCGCTTCGAGGACGACTCCGTTAGGTATTATCTTTCCTTTACCGTTTTGATTATCCATAGATCACCCTGATGCCCGACAATATACGAAAACTACCTTCATATTCCTGATGTTAAACTCCTGTCAACCGTTTTTGGACGACAATCCGTTACAATCCGTTACAAATCGTGTCGAAAATACACAAAGGAAAGAGGGTGCCGGAGCACCCTCTTTCCCGGAGAACACGAAAAACACAAAACACCGAGGATTTATTCAGGTCTTACGTTGTAGACAAGACTCTTTTCATTTACTTCACAAAGGACTCCGCCGGGGACGACGTAGAGGATAGTTCCCGTTGCGTCATCTGTGATCTTATCAAGGATATATCCGGCGCTGTGGCTCTCACCTATGACTGTCCTGGGGCTGTTGGCCACATATCCGATAGTTCCGAGACCTTCCAGATCAACCTTGATGGCTTCCCTGTCGTGCTCGTTATCAGGCTCTTTGACAAGCTTGACTTCCATGCCGCGCTCAAGGAACTCCTGACCGAATCTGTAGCTGGTTCCGGTAATCGTGAAATAGATCTTCATAACAAACACCTCCGATCTCTTGTTTCTTGACTTAAGTCTAACAGGAGCTCTGTGCCATTATTCGGACAATTTAAAAGGCCCGTCACCGGACCTTTGTTATTTGTTATATTCCCCTGACCCGCCCTCATCAGGCAGCCGATAACAGGTAGTAAAGATAATGCGTAACAATGCAGATGTTCTGTTTACCGGAAGTACATTGTGACCTGGGGAGTCGAACCCCGTGCTTTCCGCGCACACCATGAGGGGCAATTCATTCTCAATTGCCAGAGATGTTATCCGCTCTGCCTGACTAACAACTATTTGTTTAGATCAGTTCTGTTGTCCAGTTGATCTCCTGGATAGTCTCGTCAGTCTTTCTGAATTCTTCAGAGAGCTTGTCCACCTTCTTCTGAAGTTCGGCAACAGATACAGTGCTGAGGATCTTGATCTCTGTCTTGGAATATCTGTTGACCCTGGCACTGGCATTATCAAGGAAACCGCGAAGGACCAGGATCTTCTTATCCAGGCAGTCCCTCTTTGCAAGAAGCTGTGTCAGAGTGACTCCATCCTTCCGGGTATTGTTATTAGTATTATTGATCCTGGCGATCAGCTCTTCCAGTCTTTCGATGTCCCTGTCCAGCTCATTGAGAAGCTCCTTGGGATCTTCGGAAGGAGTATCTCCCTCCTGGACCTTGGCATTGGAATTAAGTCTTCCTGCCAGTTCGTTTATCCTGTCCTGAAGATCGGATCTCTCCGATAAAGCAGTAGCAAGTTTCATATAGCTATCCTCCCCGTTCGTATACTTGTGGAATCAATTATACCACCATAAAAAAGAGGGCGGCGGACCACCCTCTTTCAGTTTTCTTTTTTCGTTCCGGCTCTTATGCGCTGGCCTTAACTGTATTCCAGATCTCTGTATATCTCTCTTCGATCTCGGAAGAAGAGTAGTAGACCTCAAGGGTCGCAAAGATCTCTGCTGTGGGATAGTAGTAGACGTTGTTGGCAACTTCGGGATCCAGCATCTCCCTTGCTGCGGTGTTAGGTGTGGAATAACCTACATACTCGCAGTTCTCAAGAGCGATCTCAGGATCGTACATGAAGTTGATGAAGTCGTGGGCGCCCTCGTAGTTCTGAGCATTTGTAGGGATACACATCATGTCCACAGACCAGTTGGATCCTTCGGGAAGGACATACTGAAGATCGATGTCGTCGTTACCCAGCTCCTCGATCCTGTCCAGCATAACGATGTGGTCACCGGACCAGGCAAGGGATGCGGAAAGCTCGCCGGAAGCCATCTTGTCCTTAAGGTTGTCTACACCGTAGGAAGGGTTAAGTGAATCCTTCTGGGAGATGAGAAGTTCCTGTGCCTCAGACAGCTGCTGATCATCCATTGTATTGATGGAATAACCGAGATAGTTAAGAGCGCATCCGATGGACTCTCTCATGGAATCGTACATGCCGATCTCACCTGCATTAGCCTCGTTATAGAGAACATCCCAGATGATCTCAGGATCAGTAGTACCCTCGGGAAGGGTGATCTTGTTGGCATCGTATACAAGTCCTACTGTGCAGTACATGTAAGGGATAGCGTAGTCAAGGACTTCGTCGGAAAGGGACTTGTCCTGGGCATACTGAAGATCGTTAAAGATGGGATCCATGTACTCGGAAACGTTGGGGATCAAAGACCAGTCGATGGGCTGGATCCTCTCCTCGTTGATGAGACGGCAGACCATGTACTCGGAAGGGATGATAACATCGTATGTGTTATCGAGGTTGGGATACATTGTCTCGTTTGTCTCGAAAGTTCTGTAGACTACCTTGTACTGGGGATAAGCCTCCTCGAACTTTGCGATGGTGTCTTCTGCAATATACTCACCCCAGTTGTAGATGATGAGTTCCTGTCTCTTGTCGCAGGCTGTAGATGAAAGTACTACAGAAGCCATAAGGGCTGTTGCTGCTGTCATTGACAGGACCTTTCTGATGATCTTCTTCATTTCAATACTCCTCCTCCAAAAATGTTCCTTATTTCTTTTTGTTTTTCGCGTCTTTAAATGATGACAGGTTCGACAGTATGAGAAGGGCCAGGACTACCACGAAAAGGATAGTGGTAAGGGCATTCATCTTGGGATTGACTCCGAACTTTGCCATGGAATATATCTTCATGGGAAGTGTCTGGGTAGAACTGTCCACATTGAAGTTCGAGATAAGATAGTCGTCCACCGACATGGTGAAAGTGAGCATCAGGGCCGACAGGATACCGGGCATGATCTCGGGGATTATGACCAGTCTTAAGGTCTGAAGCTGTGTAGCTCCCAGGTCCATGGCAGCCTCGGAAAGATTCTTGTCCAGCTGCTTGATCTTGGGATTTATGGAAAGGATGGCAAAAGGCACGCAGAAAGCTATATGGGCGCAGATCAGTGTGAACTGTCCCTTCTGTACTCCCAGGAAGGAGAACAGGAGCATGAATGCGATACCGATGACCAGCTCCGGCATAACGTTGGGGATGTAGGTAAGGCTCATGACAGCTCCCTGCATCTTCTTGTTCATGTAGGCGATGCCCAGGCAGGATATGACTCCGAAAATAGTGGATACCACCGAGGCGATAGTCGCGATCTTAAGGGTGGTGAGAAGGGCCTCCAGAAGCTCTCCTCCGTCGGAACCCGAGAAGAGGTTGGTGTAGTTTCTGATGGTAAATCCGCCCCAGATAAATGACTTGGGCACGCTGTTAAAAGAATAGACGATAAGGATCGCTATAGGCAGATACAGAAACAGCAGGATAAGTCCGATATAGATATTGGGAACAAGCCTCTTAATAAATTTCATAAGACCATACCTCCCGAACCTGATGCTTCCTTATCCTGGTTTCTCAGAACGCCCATGGTGATGAGGACGAAGATGAGAAGGATCAGTGACAGAACGTTACCTGCCTGCTGGTAGGTGGTGCTCTCATTGAGGATAAAGGACTGTACCGTATTTCCGATAGTTGTTTTCGAGCCCTCTGAGATGATGTCGGGGATCATATAGAAGGTCATGGAAGGCATAAATACCATCTGGATACCTGAAATGACGCCCGGCAGTGACAGGGGGAATATTACCTTTAAGAATGTCTGGACCTTGTTGGCTCCCAGGTCCTCCGCCGCCTGTGAAAGGCTGGAATCGATCTTGACCAGTACGGAGTAGATGGGCAGGATCATAAAGGGCAGGAAGTCATTGACCATAACGAGCTTCGTGATGATGTCCGACAGGACAGGATTCTGCAGGAAAAGGATGGGCTCGCTGATGGCTCCGGCCGACTGAAGGATCGTATTAAGAACGCCTGTCTCGCCGAAGAAAGCGCGCCATGCATATGTCCTGAGCATGGTATTCATCCACATGGGAAGGACCAGCAGCAGAAGGAGCTTTGAGGAAGTCTTGTGAAGTCTCTTTGTCCTCTCCGCCATGATATAGGCAAGAGGGTAAGAGATGATAAGGCAGCCGATAGTAGTCCAGACCGCATAGTCCAGGCTTCGTACGAAAACGGAGAAATACTCCTGAAGTGTCACCTTCATTCCATAGAAGGAAGTGGTGACCGTCTTATTGGCAAAAAGGGTTGCGAAACCGTCCGTCGTAAATGTATAACCGCCGGTGGTCTTTGCAAAGAAAGCCCTGAAAAGGATAAGCGCCAGAGGAAGGATGGTAAATACCACTATCCAGAGGATATAAGGATAAGCCAAAAGCTTCATGCTCATCTTAAGTCCCAGGGCGCCATAGATACACGCAAAGATACCGATCACCAGAAGGATGGCCAGTATATTTCCCGTAAGGGTCTGGACCACATAAAGTCTCTGGGAGGTCATGTTATTTTCGGCGATCATCTTGTCGGTAACAAAATTCGAAAGCGTATAGATATGGGCAAAGAGCCTCAGTATAAACAGCACCATTACGGAAAGGCATCCCAGGCGCTTCTTGACCGCATTGTCGGAATAGAGCTGGAAGCCCAGAGCCAGGGTCATGGCGGCCACCGAGATGATTATGGTGGCAGTGAACATCCATGCGCCGAACATCTTAAAGTCCAGGTTCACCTGTCCCTCTCTTAAGACCACGTTCACATCCGGGTCAAGGATCAGCGAAAAGAGGGAATAGACCTTCTGCTTTCTGTACTGGACGAAAAGTTCGAACATGGGAATAAAGATCGCAAACAGGGACAATATCGCCGTTATACACATAACGACGGCATGTACCGGCATAAGCGATATCCTTGTCTTTAATTCCTTCATTCAACATCCTCCGGGACTGTCTCTTCGTCCTCGATATTTACACCAAATCCTCCGGGTACCGGAGAGAACTGGGATTTTCTCATTATATGTATGTCGTCAGGGTCTAAGGTAAGACCTACCCTCTGGCCTACGGTGACCGGATCCACGTCGTGGATCATCCACATAACGCCGTTGTCACCCTCCACCATGATCTCGTAGTGAACGCCCTTAAAGACGATACTGACCACGGTGCCGTTGATGTAGTTTTCGTGCTCTTCCTTAACGTAGATATCCTCGGGCCTTACTACTACATCCACCTTGTTGACCTTGCCCTCTTCCATCTCGGGGAACAGGGGATCCACGCACTCGAAGGTGGAGCCGGCGAAGGTGACTTCGAAGTCTTTCTTCATGGTGCCGGGAATGATGTTGGACTCACCGATGAAGTCTGCAACATAGGCATTCTTGGGCTCGTTATAGATGTCGGTGGGAGTTCCGATCTGCTGGATGACGCCGTCCTTCATGACGATGATCGTATCGCTCATGGTAAGAGCCTCTTCCTGGTCGTGGGTAACGTATACGAAAGTGATACCCAGCTCCCTCTGCATCTCCTTGAGCTCGATCTGCATCTCTTTTCTCATCTTAAGGTCGAGAGCTCCCAGGGGCTCATCGAGAAGGAGGACCCTGGGCTGGTTGATGATAGCCCTGGCGATGGCGACTCTCTGCATCTGTCCGCCGGAGAGCTGGTCGATATATCTCTTCTCGTAACCTTCAAGACCTACTGTCTTAAGGGCCTTGGATACTCTTTCCTTTACTTCCTTTTCGGGCACCTTCTTCAGGTGAAGACCGAAGGCCACGTTATCGAAAACGTTCAGGTGGGGAAAGAGTGCATATCTCTGGAATACGGTATTGATGTGTCTTTTATGGGCAGGCACTTTAAGAAGGTCCTGTCCCTCGAAGTTCACGATACCGGAATCCGCAGTCTCAAAGCCTGCGATTATCCTGAGGGTCGTTGACTTACCGCATCCGGAGGGGCCCAGAAGCGTTATGAATTCGTTATTTCTTATATAGAAAGTGATGTCCTTAAGGACCTGGTTGTCGTCGAAGCTCTTATTGACACCCTTGATCTCAATGATGTGTTCACTTCCCGTCTTGTCTTCCAAAAGCTGCATAAGAACCTCCTTAGAAACTCGGCGGCGAAGAGATCCATAAGATCCTTGCCGGGCGCTGTGTTGACCTGTTGGCGATGTAGTGGGGCTTGTCGGGCTTAATGAAGAAGCTCTGACCTTTTTTCGCCATGTGCTTTGTATTTCCGATGACGATATTTACGGTGCCTTCCAGAACGTATCCGATCTCCTCACCTTCGTGGGGATTGTCGGGATAGGTCTTTCCCCCGGGATCCAGGGTCACCAGGATAGGCTCCATCTCATTCTTCTGGGCGTTGGATATGAGCCAGCAGATCTTATTGCCCAGTTCGTTGTCTTCCTTTACCGCATAATCCTCGTCTCCGAAGACCACCTTCTCCTCTTCCGCCTCGGCGAAAAAGGACGCCAGGTCAGTGCCCAGAGCCTCAAGGATATCCTTAAGCGTAGCGATGGAAGGAGAGGTCATATCCCTCTCGAGAAGAGAGATAAAGCCCTTCGACAGTTCACACCTGTCGGCCAGTTCCTCCTGGGTCAGCATATTCTGCTGACGTAAAAACTTGATCTGCTGTCCTATCTTCATAAATTGCCACCCAAAGTTTACTAATACTAAACTTAAAAATACAACGAGATTGATTATACATTCTGCTAAACTTCTTGTAAAGTATTCCTAAACTTTTTTGATAAAAAAAGAGACCGCCCGGAGACGGTCTCTTGATCTTGTATGATCTGTTATCAGGCTTCTTTCTCTTTACGCCTGTCGGTAAGGGATGTGATCAGGAGTGCCGCAGCAAAGATAAATATCATAAACGGCGTCCAGAAATCCCTTAGCGTAACGGGATATTTCATGTTCTCGGTCAGGAAGAACAGCAGCACGGAACCTATGCTGACGATCAGCGTCAGAAGAGTTCCGACAATAGCTCTCTTTCTTTCCTTTCCTGATACGAACCTTATGACGAAAGGAACGATACAACATAAGGTAAGTATCATTGAAATCAGATTCAGAACAGCCCATTTTCCTTCGCCCGGTCTTATCTCACCGGTCGCAGGAGTACCGCTACCCGGAACACGGGAGCCGTCCACTTCTTCGGCATCTGCGATAATGATTGTTCTTCCATCCGTCTCGCCATCGTCACATGTGGATAATGCCACGAGAAGATCATGATCTGTATCTGACAGCAGGAACTTGTCTGCCTCTGCATCTGATGAAGCTCCCTTGACCGGAGCCGATGCAGGATAGAATACGAGCTTACGGGGAGAAGACACAAACTCTTCCGCCTGTGCTTCACTGTCGAGACTGGTGACACCGTAGATATTCTTGTCATATGCGTCTGTCTCGATGCAGATAAAGAAGGTAAGATAATAGATCCCGTCCTTGGTTATCAGCTCTCCGTACTGGTGCTCCTCAAAGTAGTCCGGATCTTTATAGTTTACGACATCGCCGAACATGGCACCATTTTCGAAATGGTGTCCGTAAAGAAGGTTAAACTGGTCTGTAAAATCCGGGGAATTGACAGACTGAAGATAAACCGATCCCGCAAGAGTGGAATCACCATAGATATCACGGTTAACATAATACAGATCATCGGGGCCCTGAAGTATCGGGTAATCGATGTTCGTATCGTAGACCGTTATCCATCCCACCACATCGGGGTTGAGTTCAGTCAGTTCATCAAATGCTTCCGGCGACAGTTTACCTTTCTCGTCGACGGGGCGGTACCTTACAAGGTCCCAGGACGAGAACGCCATGCGCTCGAGATATAAGGAATCGAGGATAGCGAATCCGGCATAAAACAGCATCACCAAAGCCAGGGCGGCGGCAGCCGCTCTTAAGATGCCGTTTCCAATCCTTGCCGCACCATTCAGTACTTTAAACAAGTCTTTTCTCCTGTCAGATATTATTTCGCCTGATTATCGTTATGATCGTGCCCCTGATCTCGTCTCTGGATACCGGACCCATATATCTCGAGTCCATTCCTCCCTCCCTGGAATCGGCAAGTATGAAATACTCGCCTTCAGAAAGAGTCACCGGATACGTGATCCCGCCCTCGTAGCGCGGTGTCTCATAAAAGATACCGCTCTCTGAGACGTAGTGGCCGTTGATCATCAGTTCTCCTTCTTCGGTCACTTCCACCGTATCCCCGGCTCCGGCGACCACCCTTCCGATAAGGGTGTTACCGTCTTTTTCGTACACAGCCGTCTCGTGGGCCGCAAGGTCCTTGTCAAGGCGGTAGTACAAGACCAGGTCTCCGGCATCGATCCTCGGATACATGTCCGCATTAGGTGCGAGCATGATCCCGAGAGCCAGACCGAAAAGAGCCCATATTATAACTACGAAGACAAGTGCGAACAAAAGGAAGCGTTGGATCTCACTTACCTTTCTGTCCGATCTTGAGTCTTTTTTCATCTAATCAAGCCTCGTTATGTCTCTTTGACTTATTTACCAATACTACAAGTGCAAGTGCAGCACCGATCATGATGATATAAGGTGCATACCTTACGATAACGCCCGTAGGAGATACTTCCTCAAGGGTGTTGGTGAATGTTACCGTGTTGTCCTCAGAGCCGGCAGTCTGTCCGATAGTTACTGCATCAGCTGCTGTGGAGTAGACCTTATTGGATTCTGTCAGAGCAAGAGCTCCGTTTACATCTGCAGCTGTAACTTCGTAAAGATCAGATGTGTCATTTGTCTCAGTGATCGTTGCAGTAGTAGTTACGGGAAGTCCGACGAATGTGACTGTATCACCGTGCTTGAGAGTGATCTGTGTTCCGTCAAAGCTGTTAGTTGTTCCGATGACAAGATCAGCTGCCGTATAATCACCTGTTACATAATACTCTACTGCTGTAGCTGTAGCTTCAGTAAAGTCGACAGTAAACGGGAATTCGTGGCTGGGATCAGCAAAATCACCGGCAACTTCTTTTTCTACTGTAAGGTTGTATGTTACATAAGAGTCCGCTTCTTCATCCTCGGATGCAACATCGTATCCCGTTACCTTGAAGGAAGGATCGGCATTCTGATCATCATACTCGATGGATTCGTTTGTAACAAACATAGTGATGGCGGAAACTTCAACAGCAGTCTGAGTATTGTCTGTCCATGAAACATAAACATCTACAAATCTGTTATCTGTAAACCCGCCATCTGTTACACCTGAAGCAGCCATTCCGGTTGCGCTTTCAGAGATCTGATAGCGGTATACGCCGGGAAGAGTAAACTGGCTGTCGTCAAAACTCAGGTAGAGGCTTCTTTCAGCTGTTTCGGAGCTTGCAAAAGCTGTACCGATCGGGCTGCTTGCCTGGGCAGCAGTACCCGTATCATTACCAAACTGGACAGTTGCAGAAGCTGCTGCACCTGATCCGCTGGCGTTGCTGATAAGAAGTCCGCCTGCAGGACCGGCCTTGACTGTAGTTGAATTCGTCTGAGAATCTGTAACAGTAGTACCGTCTGCAATCGTGGGAGTAGAGATAGTATATGTGTAGGAGATATTAGGCTCCCATACATCCTGTGAATCTGAATTCTGGATTACGATCTCTTTTTTGAACTCTACTTCATTTGTTGTGGCATCTATAGGAAGGCCACCCTCATCTGTTTTAGCCGCAAAGGCGGACGCGCTGACTGAGAATACGAGCGCTGAGGCAAGTACTAAAGCGCCAAATCTTTTAATGGTTTTCGTTTTCATTTTCTTTGTTCCTTTCGTTTTTTGTTTTTTAAATCGTTCCCATTAGTTACATTGATACCGGATAGTCAGTCCGTTTCTAACCTGATGCTGCCACCTCCTTTAACCTTCTGATATTTTTTACTTTTCTGATCTTTCTGTTTCTATCTTTCTTTTCGAGATGTGATCCCGAAAGGATAAGCATAAGTACGCCGGCTCCAAGGAGGAGGAACATAGGAACCGTATATGAGATGTATCCCGTAGGAGCTACAGGAGGACGTGTATTGTAGAAGACGACCCTGATAGGATCAAGGGTGGAATCGACCGTGATCAGTTCAACATTTCTTGGCGACTCTTCAATGAAAACGTTCATGTTGGAGTCAATGGTGATCTTCAGTATTCCCGTCAGGTCGTTGTAGTCAGTCGGGGCCGTTATCTGTCTGATGAAATACGTGCCCTCAAAGAAAATGAGCTCCTCAGGGTTATCGCTATCCAAAGTGAACTGTCTCAACAGGTCAGCTCTCTCGTTCGTATTTATGAAGAACAGTTCTTCAGCTCCCGTAGGCGACTTCTTGTAGACTTCAAAAACACCGCCCTGAAGAGGCTGGTCAGTTGCATAGTCAAGATTATAGACATTGATGGTGACGCGGGGCACGCTTCCGAGATAATGCTCTATATCAACATTCACCGTTCTGGCATCCGCCAGATCTGTCTTACTTACATCGGCAACATCAGAATCATC
>JAGAFH010000164.1 GCA_017612755.1 Clostridiales bacterium | reverse complement strand
CCTGGGATGCGCGGCTCTTAGGCTCGATAGCAACCTCGATAACGGGCTCGGGGAATTCCATGGACTCAAGGATGATGGGGTGATCCTCGTCGCAGAGCGTATCACCTGTTGTTGTGTCCTTAAGTCCGATAGCTGCAGCGATATCTCCGGAGAATACTTCGGTGATCTCCTTACGGTCGTTAGCGTGCATCTGCACGATACGTCCGATCCTCTCCTTCTTGTTCTTAGTAGCATTAAGAACATAGGAGCCGGACTCAAGGATACCGGAATAAACTCTGAAGAAGCAGAGCTTACCTACGAAGGGATCCGTAGCGATCTTGAAAGCAAGAGCGGAGAAGGGTTCTTCATCAGAAGAAGGTCTCTCCTCTTCCTCTTCAGTCTCGGGGTTAACACCCTTGATAGCTGCGATGTCGATTGGAGCGGGCATGTAATCGACGATAGCATCCAGGAGCATCTGGACACCCTTGTTTCTAAGGGATGTTCCGCATGTTACGGGGATGAGCTTACATTCGATAGTAGCCTTACGAAGAGCTGTCTTGAGTTCCTCGAGGGAGATCTCCTCACCGTCAAGATACTTCATTGTGAGCTCGTCGTCTGTCTCAGCGATCTTCTCGATCATCTCTTCTCTCTTAGCGTTGACGAAATCAACCATGTCGGCAGGAACTTCCCTGTCCTCATACTGCATTCCGTCATCACTTGTGTAGACCTCGGCACGAAGTGTCATAAGGTCGATGATTCCCTGGAAGGAATCCTCGGCTCCGATGGGAACCTGGATAGCGACCGCCTCATTCTTAAGACGATCCTTGATCATGTGAACAACATTAAAGAAATCAGCTCCGATGATGTCCATCTTGTTTACGAAGACCATACGGGGTACGCCGTAGTGCTCAGCCTGTCTCCAAACTGTCTCAGTCTGGGGCTCAACACCGCCTCTGGCGGACATGACCGTAACGGCACCGTCGAGAACACGTAAGGAACGCTCAACCTCAACAGTAAAGTCAACGTGGCCGGGAGTATCGATGATGTTGATACGGTGGCCTTTCCAGGGAGCTGTTGTAGCAGCGGAAGTGATGGTGATACCTCTCTCCTGCTCCTGAACCATCCAGTCCATGGTAGCTGCACCGTCGTGAACCTCACCTAACTTACGGTTGATACCCGTATAGTAGAGGATACGCTCGGTGGTAGTTGTCTTACCTGCGTCGATGTGAGCCATGATACCGATATTTCTTGTTTTTTCGAGTGGGTACTCTCTCTTCATCGTTTCAATGCTCCTTTAGTGTTTACCATTTGTAATGTGCGAAAGCACGGTTGGCCTCAGCCATCTTGTGCATTTCTTCTTTCTTCTTGAATGCTCCGCCTGTAGCGTTGGAAGCATCGATGAGCTCAGCTGCGAGACGCTCCTTCATTGTGCGCTCGGATCTGGATCTTGCATAGCTTACGATCCAGCGGAGTCCGAGTGTCTGACGTCTTGCGGGTCTGACTTCCATAGGTACCTGATAGTTGGCACCACCGACTCTTCTTGCCTTACACTCAAGCTGAGGCATTACATTCTCAAGAGCCTTGTTAAATACTTCGATAGGCTCCTCGCCCGTACGCTCCTTGATGATGTCAAAGGCGTCGTAGCAGATTCTCTGTGCAAGTCCCTTCTTACCGTCAAGCATAACGTTATTGATGAGCTTACTTACTCTGATATCGTTATACATAGGATCGGGGAGGACCTGTCTAACTGGGATATTGCCTTTTCTTGGCACTGTACTTCCCTCCTTACATGATATTCAGTTTTCTGAAACCATAGGTACTCACGTTTCAGTTTTTGCCTTTTGGACACGTGTTGTGCGTCAGATAGCAATGTCCCTTATATGAACAATGTACTGACTTAACTGTCCAATCCTACTTAAATAGGATCACTTCTTTACCTTAGCCGTCTTAGGTCTCTTTGCACCGTACTTGGAACGAGCCTGCATACGGTTAGCGACACCTGCGGTATCAAGTGTTCCTCTGATGATGTGGTAACGCACACCGGGGAGGTCCTTAACACGACCGCCTCTGATAAGAACAACAGAGTGCTCCTGCAGATTGTGGCCGATTCCGGGGATATAAGCTGTTACTTCATATCCGTTTGTAAGACGAACTCTGGCTACCTTACGAAGAGCTGAGTTAGGCTTCTTAGGTGTTGTTGTCTTAACAACTGTGCACACGCCACGCTTCTGGGGAGAGAAAACATCTGTCTCCTTCTTGTGGATCGTGTTGAGGCCAAACTGCAGAGCCGGTGAGTTGGACTTCCATGTCTTGTCGTGTCTTCCGGACTTGACTAATTGATTGAACGTCGGCATCAATACATCTCCTTTCTTAAGTATTTCACGGTTAAAGAGCGTACGAAAAAAGGGCGCAGTTCTCCCGCGAGCAATTAAGTATAGCACCTGACCTTTCCGTTGTAAAGCCTTATATATATGGTAAAATCAAGTAAATAACGGCTATCTGCGGAGGTTTTCCATGGCACAGACATTTCCCACCATCGATTACGAAGACATGATCTCTGATATCAGCGAAGATATCGAAGCGGGTTACATCACCCTTGAGAGCACCCTTTATATAGTGAGACAGGCAACGGCAGTTAACTGCGAGGCCTGCGGAAAGGAAGTATTTCCCGTACTGGAGTTCTTCTACGAGACCCCGGAGCTCTTCGAGGAGCTTCGCGAGATGACGGTGGAGGAAGCCAAGAAAGTCTGCTATGCCGCCCTGGAGACCCTTTCCGACGAGGACTCCCTCAAAACGGTAGTGGCAGTCCTGGCCGAAGACCTTAAGGAATACACCGCCGGCAACGGAAAGAGGAATTCCAGACCCTGCCGGATGCTTTTCGAAAAGTCGTCCCTGGCCCCCATGATGATCTACTTCGACGACAGCGACGCTGGGGATAAGATCGAAAAGACCACCGCCGGCGATCTTCTGGAAGAACTCAGGTCCTGTATGTAAAAACAACAAATATCCAACAAATACCGATAATTTTTCTATTCACTTTGACAACCAAACATCGTATACTTACAATGAATTTATTTGTGCGTAAATAAATATATATTGTAAGGAGCGTGACTTTTATGAAAGTTAAATTCACAGAGACGGTCGTCCGTGACGCCCAGCAGTCGCTGATCGCAACACGTATGCCCTTCTCAGACTTCGAAGGCATCCTCGAAGACCTGGACAACGCGGGTTATTATTCCCTTGAGTGCTGGGGCGGTGCCACATTTGACTCCTGCCTCCGTTATCTGGACGAGGATCCCTGGGAGAGACTTCGCAAGATCAAGGCAGTCGTTAAGAAGACTCCGCTGCAGATGCTTCTGCGCGGACAGAACATCCTCGGATATAAGCATTATCCCGATGACGTAGTAAGGCTTTTCGTAAGAAAGGCAGCCGAGAACGGAATGGATATCTTCCGTATCTTCGACGCTTTGAACGATTTCCGTAATATCGAAGTCGCAGTGGATGAGACAAAGAAGTGCGGCAAGCACGCCCAGGGCTGTATCTGCTACACCACGAGCCCTGTTCACACAGTTGAAAAATACGCTGAGATGGGTAAGGAACTTGAGGCAATGGGCGTTGACTCCATCTGCATCAAGGATATGGCCGGCATCTGCGGTCCCCAGGAGGCTTATGACCTGGTCAAGGCCCTGAAGTCTTCCGTTAAGGTTCCCATCTTCTTCCATACACACCACACCACAGGTCTCGGCCCCATGACATACATGAAGGCAGTCGAGGCAGGCTGTGACGGTGTCGATACTGCTATCTCCTCTCTTGCAGGCGGTACATCCCAGCCCTGTACAGAGACAATGAAGTACGCATTCGAGCAGGTTGGCTACGAGACGGATCTCAACACTGACATCCTCAAGAAGATCGCCGACCACTTTGCTCCCGTTAAGGACAGGTTCCTTAAGGAAGGCGGACTCAATCCCAAGGTCATGGGTATCCGTGCCGACATCCTCAAGTACCAGGTTCCCGGCGGAATGCTCTCCAATATGATCGCAAACCTCACAGACATGAACGCTATGGACAAGTTCGACGAGGCTCTTGCTGAGATCCCCGCAGTACGTAAGGATCTTGGTTATCCCCCTCTTGTAACTCCCATGTCACAGATCGTAGGTAACCAGGCAGTACAGAACGTCCTTATGGGCGAGAGATATAAGACCATCTCCAAGGAGGTCAAGGCTTACCTCCGCGGTGAGTACGGCCGTGCTCCCGGTGAAGTAAACCAGGAACTCATCGACAAGTGCTGGAAGCCCGAAGAGATCATCAAGTGCAGATTTGCCGATACTCTTGAGCCCGCTTTTGAGAAGACAAAGGCTGAGCTGGGCAAGAAGGCAAGATCCGATGAGGATGTTCTTTCCTACATCTCATTCCCCCAGGTCGCCGAGAAGTTCTTCGAAGCACGTGAGGAGAAAGAATCCAACACAGTTAACTACACGATCGAAAAGAAGGAGGATTGATCTTTATGAATCCTTACATCATGATGCTCAAAGAAGGCGTTCTCCCTTTGAATGAAGCCTTCCAGGACGCAGGCATCGTAATACTCGTCGTGTTCGGTGTCCTCATCATAATGTGTCTTCTTATCACACTGTCGGGAAAGATCCTTCAGAATGTCGGAAACGAGACAAAGAGCGCTCCTGCCGCTGCTGCAGCAGCTCCCGCTCCCGAGAAGGAAGCAGCACCCGAAGAAGAATTCTCTTCAGGTACATTGAGACTTAAGGGCTGTGACGAAAAGACGGCTGCCATGATCATGGCCATCGTCAGCGACAACACGGGTATCCCGTTGTCAGAACTCGTATTCAAGTCCATCACACTGGTTGAAGAGAAATAAAGGAGAGAACAGCTATGATCTATAACGTAACAATTAACGATAAAGTATATGAAGTTGAGGTAGAAAAGGGAAAGGCTAATCTTATAAAGACAACAGCCGTCGCTGCCGCTCCCGCTCCCGTAGCCGCTGCTCCCGTTGCAGCAGCTCCTGCTGCCGCACCTGCTCCCGCTGCCGCTCCCGCAGTAGCCGTAGCAGCCGGTTCTACCCCTGTTAACGCACCTATGCCCGGTACGATCCTTGACGTCAAGGTTGCTGTCGGCGCATCAGTAAATGAGGGCGACCTTGTTGCAGTACTTGAGGCCATGAAGATGGAGAACGAGATCTTCGCTCCCTGCTCCGGTAAAGTCGCACAGATAATCGCAGCAAAGGGTTCTTCCGTTAACACGGGCGATCCCATCCTCACAATCTCTTAAGGAGGTCTGATCTCAGATGTTAGAAGTATTTAAAGACCTCTGGTTGAATTCAGGATTTGCCGGAATGACCATACAACAGGGTGCGATGATAATCGTGTCCTTTGTACTCATGTACCTGGCTATAAAGAAGAAATTCGAACCGCTCCTTCTTCTGCCCATCGCTTTCGGAATGCTCCTTACAAACCTTCCCTGGCCGGGCGGCGGAATCTTCCATCCCGAGTGGTTCGAAGGTGAGATAAACTGGGGCGCCCTGGGCGGCCATGAAGGCGTTGAGCCCGGACTTTTCGACTTCCTCTATCTGGGAGTCAAGCTGGACATCTTCCCCTGCCTTATCTTCATGGCAGTCGGAGCAATGACAGACTTCGGCCCCCTCATCTCAAGACCTTCCAGCTTCCTTATGGGAGCCGGCGCGCAGTTCGGTATCTCTTTCGCATTCGTAGTAGCTACGCTCCTGGGCTTCTCAGGTAATGAGGCAGCTTCCATCGGTATCATCGGCGGAGCTGACGGCCCTACAGCTATCTACCTTACATCAAAGCTTGCTCCCCAGCTTCTCGGAGCTATCGCGGTAGCAGCTTATTCCTACATGGCGCTGATCCCTCTAATCCAGCCCTTCATAATGAAGCTCATGACAACTGAGAAGATGCGTAAGGTAAAGATGGAGCAGACAAGACCTGTCTCCAAGACAGAGAAGATCTGCTTCCCCATCATCGTAACAGTTGTCTGCGTTCTTATCCTTCCTACAGTTGCTCCCCTTATCGGATGCCTCATGCTCGGAAACCTCTTCCGTGAGTGCGGCGTTACCGAGAGACTTTCCGATACTGCCCAGAATGCTCTCTGCAATATCGTAACCATCTTCCTCGGCACATCCGTTGGAGCTACAGCAGTCGGAACAACATTCCTTTCCTGGGAGACCATCAAGATCATCGGCCTCGGACTTGCAGCTTTCTCATTTGCTACAGTCGGCGGACTTCTCATCGGTCTTCTCATGTACTGGCTCTCCAAGGGTAAGATCAATCCCCTCATCGGTGCTGCAGGTGTATCCGCAGTTCCCATGGCAGCCAGAGTTGCCAGCAAGGAGGGTCAGAAGGCTAATCCTTCCAACTTCCTGCTGATGCACGCAATGGGTCCCAACGTCGCAGGCGTTATCGGATCTGCAGTTGCAGCTGGCGTTCTCCTCTCCATCTTCGGCTGATAGGAGACTTGATCCAAACACAAAAGAGGCTGTCCATCCGGACAGCCTCTTTTAATTTGCCGGAAAAGTCCCGGGAAATTACCATTCTGCCCCCATTTTGGTAAAAGTTTGGCACTCCCACCTGGGGAATTCTCAAAAAGTTCTCATTCCGGGGTCAGTTTGAGAAATTATTGAGAAAAACGGCCGTTTTTCTCAGAAATTTCTCATTTCACCCTGTCTGTGAGAAAGATTTGAGAAATTTAAAAGACCCTCCGGATGGGAGGGCCTTGGAAGTTTCATTTCTGTTTGGTTTATCTGAAGAAGTAGACGTATGCCAGGATGTGGCAGACGGAAGCTGCGACTACCATCAGGTGCCAGACCATGTGGGAGAACTTGAACTTCTTTCCTGAATAGAAGAAAAGTCCTAAGACGTATACAGCCGTTCCGGCCAGAAGGAGCCAGAAGCAGGGCTTTGTGGCTGCAGCATAGAAAGGCTTCAGCATAAAGAGGAACAGGACTCCCATGAT
>JAGAFH010000163.1 GCA_017612755.1 Clostridiales bacterium | reverse complement strand
GCTGGTCCACAAAGTAGACCATTTCTCCCGACTCAACGATGATATAGGTATTAAAGATAAAGCCCTGTATCTTTCCTCTTACCAGATCGTCTATATCGGAATCAGATCTCTCTTCCGGCACGACGGGTATAAGTTCAGGAACGGGTTCCGGCTTTTCTGTTAACTCAGGTACGGGATCCCTGTCTTCCATCTCATTTATATCAGGCTTAAACTCCGAAAGGATCTTAAGAAGATCCGCAGTGGCTTTAGACTGGGCAGCAGTAGGCTCATCCACCCGTGAAGATGTCTCAAACCTCATCTGCTTCTGTTCAAAAGAAGCCTTAGGCTTCGTATTTATGATCTCAGGGGCTTCCTTTTCGAAATTTGAAAAAGCCTTTGTGTCAGACTGTTCTGAAAGAGCTTCCTTTATTCCGTGGAAGACGAGCCTGAAAACGTCGGATTCATTAGTAAACTTTACTTCCGCTTTCCTGGGGTGGACATTTACATCCACAAGCCCTGCAGGAACATATATACACAGGAAACATACGGGAAACCTGTTTTTCATTACAGATCCTTTATATGCCTCATCAATGGCGGCAGAAGCAGTCTTATTGGTAACGGTCCTCTCATTGACATAGATATACTGAAGGCCTCTGTTGCCTCTTACAAGATCCGTCTTTCCGGTAAAGCCTTTTATCTTCATGCCTTCATATTCATAATCAACAGGCAGGAGTGAACTGACTGTAGACTTACCGTAGATACTGTAGATAGTATCTTTCATATCTCCGGATCCGGGAGTTGAAAGTATCAGTTTCCCGTCTTTAAAGAGCTTAAAGGAGATATGGGGATTTACGACGGCCAGCTTCTCCACAAGGGAACAGATATACATTCCCTCAGTGGAATCTTTCTTCAGGAACTTATATCTGGCAGGTATATTGGCGAAAAGGTCTGTTACCGTCACCATGGTGCCCCTGTCGGAAGAAGCCTCTTCCTCCTTTACGAACTTCCCCTGGTTATAGACTATCCTGGTCCCCGTCTGGGCGTCATCCATCTTGGTAATAAGAGTTACATTTGAACAGGATGCGATGGAAGCCAGTGCCTCCCCTCTGAATCCCTGGGTGGAAAGATCGTAGATATCTTCTATGGAAGTGATCTTTGATGTGGCATGGATAAGAAATGCCTTCTTTGCATCCTCACTGTCCATACCTATGCCATTGTCGGTGACCCTCATAAGGGAGATACCGCCGTTTTCGAACTCTATGGTTATAGTATCGGCACCGGAATCGATGCTGTTATCCACCAGTTCCTTTATTACGGAGACCGGTCTTTCTATTACTTCTCCCGCCTTGATCTGGTTGGCGGTCTTCTCATCCAGGACCTTAATCCTGCCCATCTTCGTCCTCCGATCTTACGGTCTCCGTAAGGCCGTAAAGGATATTGATGGCCTCAAGAGGAGTAACTTTTGTTATATCGATGCTCCTGACAGTCTGCCTCAGCTTATCTTCTTTTCTGAAGACTACATTGTCAGGAGAGAATATGGAATCCTGTCCCGGCATGGCTGCAGATGTGAGCATCTCCACTCCGTTTTCAACTTCCACATTTCCCTTTACCTTGAACTTTCCTATCCTCTCCAGTTCCTTAAGGATGGCCCTGGATCTCTGAAGAACATCGGAAGGGATACCTGCCAGTCTGGCAACTTCGATACCGTAACTGTCGGATGTCCCTCCGGGAACGATCTTGTGAAGGAAGATGACGCCGTCCTCAGTCTCCTTAACATCTACATGCTGGTTAAACACTCCGTTAGTCATACGCTCCAGCTGGTTGAGTTCATGGTAATGGGTAGCAAATATAGTCCTTGAATAAAGGATATTGGGATCGATTATATATTCGATGACAGACCAGGCTATGGAAAGGCCGTCGTAGGTGGACGTTCCCCTTCCCACCTCATCCAGGAGCAGAAGGCTCCTTCTGGTGGCATTTTTAAGGATGGAAGAAACTTCCTTCATCTCCACCATGAATGTGGACTGTCCCATAGAGATATCATCAGATGCGCCGATCCTGGTAAAGATCTGGTCTACAAGACCTATATGGGCCTTTGTGGCAGGCACATAAGATCCGATCTGGGCCATGAGAACGATAATAGCCACCTGTCTCATATATGTGGATTTACCGGCCATATTGGGACCCGTAAGGACCATAAGGCGGTTCTTACCGTCCAGAGTAGTATCGTTAGGTATGAACCTCTCATCCTTATCCAGCATCTTCTCTACTACCGGATGGCGGCCGTTCTCGATCTCGATAACCTCCGAGTCGTCAACTACAGGACGGACATAGCCTTCAGAAGAAGCCAGTTCCGCCAGAGATGTGATGACATCAAGAAGGGCCACTGCCCTGGCAGATCCGAAGAGCCTGTCAGAGGCCTCGTTCACCTTGTTTCTTATCATCACGAAAAGCTCATATTCCAATGTGACCCTTCTGCTCTGGGCACCTAAGATCTTATCTTCCAGCTCCTTAAGTTCCGGGCTTATATATCTTTCGTTATTGGCCAGGGTCTGTTTTCTTGTATATTCAGAAGGAAGCTCCGTGGTGGCGCTCCTGGGGACGTCCACATAGTAACCGAAGACCCTGTTATATCCGATCTTCAGGTTCTTGATGCCTGTCCTCTCCATCTCACGGGCCTCCAGGGACATGATATATTCCTTGGCATTGGTGGCGATGTCCCGGAGCTCGTCGCACTCCTTGGAGTAGCCTCTCTTGATGATATCCCCGTCCTTAATAGTTACAGGCGGGTCCTCGTTTATGGAGTTTTCGAGAAGCTCCCTTATATCTTCCATGGGATCAAGAAGGGACTTTATCTCACGGAAAGTTCCCTTACCGAAGTTCTCCAGAACCTTTACCAGAAATGGGAGCTTGGCCAGGGAGTTCTTAAGGGAAAGAAGTTCCCTTGCATTAACGCTTCCCAGGGAGACCTTTGCGGAAAGCCTTTCTATATCGTAAAGACCTGTAAGGCCCTCTATGACTTCCTGTCTGTTTATATATTTGCCAAGGGCTTCCTCCACCGCATCAAGCCTGCTGTTGATGGTAGACGTCATGATAAGGGGCTCTTCCACCCACTTACGGAGGAGCCTTCCTCCCATGGCAGTCTTTGTCCTGTCGATGGCCCAGATCAGTGAACCTCTCTTTGAGTTGGATCTGATGGTGGAAGTAAGTTCCAGATTAATCCTCGTGGTGAGATCCAGCTCCATGGTCTCAGTCATCTTAAAGCATCTTATGTCCTTAAGGTGTGTTACCTTTCCGGTCTGGGTCTCCTCTGCATATTTAAGAAGGGCATTGACGGCGCAGAGCATCAGCTCACGATCCGTAAACTTATCCTTTCCAAGAAGGTTTATGGACTTGTCCTTCTCCAGATCCCCGGAAACAAATTCCCGGTCCGGCCTTCCGGTAAAAGACGTGGGAAAACCCTTGAGGATGGTCTTATACTCCACCCTGTCAGTAAAATCAGGATTATGGATTATCTCGGAAGGTCTGTATTTTCCGATGAGATTTATAAGATGTTCCGAATTGTCAGATGCGATAAGCTGGGTAGCCTCAAAATCTCCCGTCATGATATCCGCAACGGCCACGCCGAACTGGGCCCCTACGCACATGATGCTCATAAGGAAATTGTTCTTTCTGTCATCAAGTCCTGTGGTATCCGTCATGGTGCCGGGAGTCAGGACCTTGATTATGCCTCTCTTAACGAGACCTTTGGCAAGAGCAGGATCCTCCAGCTGCTCGCAGATAGCTACCTTATGGCCCATGGACACAAGGCGGTTGGCATAGCTCTGGAAAGCGTGGAAAGGAACGCCGCACATGGGGGCTCTTAAGTTGCTTCCGCAGTCCCTGGCAGTCAGGGTAAGTTCCAGTGTCTTTGATACATAAAGGGCATCATCGAAAAACATCTCATAGAAGTCGCCCAGTCTGTAAAAAAGGATCGTATCGCCCAGCTTCTCCTTCATCTCCGCATACTGCTTCATCATGGGAGAGAGCTGTTCCTTATCCATATCCGAGAGCCTCAAGGGTTTGTTATCTGTCATAAAAAGCCCTCCAGTTCACCGTCAATGGAATAAGGTCTAGCAGATGTGAACTTCACATTGGCAAGTCTTCCCTCCAGATCACCCTCAAAGGAGATACCTTCAGGGATAGTGAAGTTTATAAGATGGTTGGACATGGTCCTGCCGGAGAAGATATGATCAGCAGTGGAACTTATGCCTTCGATAAGCACTTCCTCAGTCTTTCCCACCTTTGCCAGATTGGACTTATATGTAAGGTCGTTCTGTAAGGAAAGAAGCCTTTGAAATCTTTCAGTAACCACATCAGAAGGCACCTGGTCAGGCATAGACGCAGCCTTTGTTCCGGGCCTTACGGAATACTGGAAAGTAAAAGCAAAATCAAAAGCCGCCTTTCTTACCACATCTAAGGTCCCTTCAAAGTCCTCTTCCGTCTCACCGGGAAATCCTACTATGATGTCCGTAGACAGGGATCCTTCAGGCACGGCTTTTCTGAACCTTTCAACTATTCCCAGGTACTTTTCAATAGTATAAGGCCTGTTCATCTTCTTCAGGAGCCTGTCTGATCCGCACTGGACAGGAAGATGAAGATGGGTCTCGATATTCTTATGGGAAGCCATGATATCGATGACTTCGTCAGATATGTCCTTGGGATGGGATGACATGAACCTTATCCTTTCGATGCCGTCCACTTCAGAGGAAGCCTTCAGAAGTTCCGGAAATGTGCTTCCGTCCTCGCTTCTGTAGGAATTGACATTCTGGCCCAGGAGCATCACTTCTTTATAACCTTGCTGTCCCAGAGCCTTAAGTTCCTCTATTACTGAACCCATATCCCTGGACCTTTCCCGTCCTCTTGTATAAGGAACGATACAATAGGTGCAGAAATTGTTGCAGCCATACATGATGGGTACCAGTGCCCTGAACTTTCTCTGTCTGGTCACAGGGATGATGGAATCATCTGCTATATAGTCCTCGGAACTGATATTTACCAACTGTTTTTTCTTTCTCAGGGAATCTCTCAGAAGCACCGGGAAAAGATGGATCTGCTGAGGATCAAAGACAAGGTCTACATAGGGGAAGCTCTTTTTGATCCTGTCCACGTTCTCTTTGACCTTCATCATACATCCACAGACTATGATGATCATGTCCCTGTTTTCTTTCTTACCGGCTTTAAAGACGCCCAGGTTGCCGAAAAGCCTGTCCTCTGCATTCTCCCTGACGGCGCAGGTATTGAGCATTACTATATCAGCGGTCTCTCCTTCCGGTGCTTCGGAAAGGCCCATGAGATCAAACATTCCGTATAGTTTCTCGCTGTCGGATTCATTGAGCTGGCAGCCGTAGGTCCTGATACTGAAAGTCAGGGGTCTTCCGCAGTCTGCGCTCTTAGAAGAAAAATATTCTTTCAATTCAATGACTGCTTCCTTTACGGGGAGCATATCATTACCGGTTACCTTTATTATCGACATTTACATACCTCAAATTTTCCTACAGCATATTATACTAGAAAAAGAAAAATTTGTATTATAATAATATCCATGAAAAGAAACTTTACCCGTATACTGTCAACTTTAGTGACATCAGTCATCATAGCATCTGTGGCTTTTTCGACTCCCGTTTTCGCAGTAAACGAGGAATTTGACGACCCTGACGATGACATGATCTCCCAGAACGAGGTCTATGACGACCTTTTAAACGAGACTCCCCTTGATGCTCCCAATGTTACGGGCACTTCCTATATCCTTTATGACACCCAGTCAAATCAGGTCCTCATGGGAAGAAATATCCATCAGGCTCTGGAGCCTGCGGGCGTCACGAAGCTCATGACTGTCCTTCTGGCCCTTGAGAATCTCGACCCTGACGACACCA
Organism: Clostridiales bacterium; assembly: GCA_017612755.1. GTDB lineage: Bacteria > Bacillota > Clostridia > Saccharofermentanales > Saccharofermentanaceae > Saccharofermentans. The sequence goes on along the minus strand of JAGAFH010000163.1, from coordinate 1,017 downwards.
TCACAGTTACGGCAGATATGTATATCACTATCCCTGAGGATTATGTGACCCTAGGCATCACGGAAGGCGAGGAAGTAACAGTCCACGACATGGTCTATGCTGCCCTCCTGCAGTCGGCAAATGACGCCTGTATGGCACTGGCTATCAAGACCTCCGGCGCCGAGATCCAGTTTGTCAGTGAGATGAATGCCAGAGCCCAGGAACTGGGATGCGACCCTTCCACCTGCCACTTCACCACCTGCTACGGAAACGGGGATATCACCAACACCTGTTCCGTCGAGGACATGGCTAAGATCTTAAACGAATGCCTGCAGCACCAGGAATTTACAGACTACTGCACCACTTTCCAGCACACCATTCCCCCCACGAATATCTATGGTGACACCAGGATCATATCAAATACAAACAGGTTCATCTCTACCCAGGAATATTCCTATCCCAACTATACCGGCGGTCTTACCGGTTATTCCGAGACCGTAGGTTTTACTATGGCATCTGCCGCTTCCAAGAACGGCAGGACCCTTATCGGGGTCATCTTCGGTGCCACCAGTTCCGAGAACAGATATGCCGATATGATCGATCTTTTCGAGTATGGTTACTCGGGCTTTCAGACTATCAATATAGAATCCTCCGAGTTCACACCTTTATATAATGAGACCATAAGCCAGATCGAGGGATCCCTGCTGAAGACTGATCTGGGCATAATCGACTCTGAGATGGAGTTTTCCGATTATCTGACCACCACTTCCTACAGAGTAGCCCTGGGAAGCTCAAACCTTATCGATCTTTCAGATCTTGTCATCGATTCCCAGGCAGACGACCAGAACTTCAACATACCCATCTGTAAGGTATATTCCGACGGGAAGAAATATGTAGTCGGAAACTTAAGGCTTCATATCGGCATTAAGGACAAAGTGATAGAGGTCAATCCCGAAAAGCACACAGTGTGGGCAGACCTTAAAAACGTACTTCTGACTGTGATCGGCGTTACCGCTCTCATTATCATCCTTATGTCCG
>JAGAFH010000162.1 GCA_017612755.1 Clostridiales bacterium | reverse complement strand
CCCCGTCATAAAGATCGAACTCGTAATAACAGGTACCGTCTGATGATCCGGTCCACCCTTCAGGTATGTCATAAGTATAGGGGATCCTGCTTCCGTCTTCACACTCAAGATACGTGGAAGGTAGTGTCTCGGTCATCTTATAGCTTCCCGGCATAACTTCCAGGGAAGTACCGTTATTGGAAGACCATACAAGGGATCCGTCTGATCTTGTAGTACCGCTGTATGTATCTCCTGTGTCCACATTCTTAAGTACAAAAGAGATCCCGCTTACCGCATCCCCGTCAGAACTTGAAGTCTTCTTAAGTCCCACTTCTGCCGAAGGCATGGAAAAGCCTACCCAGCAGGTTATACCGGAAAACCCGCCTCCCGAGATGGCAACAGCCTGAAGGTTCTCATCATTGTCACCCTCACCATAGATGGAATCGTCATAGATAAGAAGGTTACAACGGCCCCTTTCATTTGATCTCATCCTCATGTAGGCATTATCTATATCCACATCCGGATCAAAAGTGATATCTATGGTATCACCGTCAATATGATAGCTGACCTTGTCGGGTGCAAGCTGGGTCGTTCCCTCGAAAAAAGTGATATTACTGAAATCATAATCTGAGATATCTTCATTGGTGTCAGTCAGGGTAACGTGAAGACCGCTGTCCACATCAACTTTTGGTGCGTTAGACCTTGTCATTGACGAAAAAGAAGGTCTCGGCCGCCCGAAGGAGGAACCAGTCCCCGTCACCGGATCATATACATTGTCTGAAAACACCCTGTTGGCGATCTTCTGATACCAGTAATCACATTTGAGATGAAAATCCCTCTCATCCTCATCCTGGCTTCCGCTCTCCCCGAATATAGTTATAGCCACGTTGGCAGCTCCTGTGCTGTGCCAATGTCCGTAATAATCCACTTCGCCCACAACGACTTCCCAGATGAGTATCTGTGTAGCCACGGCAAAATACAGATTATTATCAGGATCTTCAGGAGAATCTGTAGTAAGTCCTCTTGCCGAACCTTCATCATCACAGTAGTACCCTCCGCCATATCCGTAGAAAAGGATCCTTTCCAAAGTCTCCTCCTCTTCTTCGGCCGTCATTACCGGTGTACCGTCTAAGACATCATCTTTATCCTTAAGGTCAAGTGTCTGATCGTCACTTCTGTGTCTTCCGGGCTCCAGGCAGTAGCCGATATTATCCTCTCCATCCACATCGAAAAAATACATCCTGTTTCCTGCGTGATGTCTCCATCCGCCGTTATATACCACCTCTTCATGGTAGTGGGGCAGATCATAACCGATAACTGTGGAAGATGAAGCATCAAGAGTTAACGGCATCACCATCACAAAAGTCATTATCACAGTAACAAGAAGAGCTATATATCTTTTCATCCGGTAAAAGTTATTGTTCATGATCTTTTCCTCCTTAAATGCATTTAGACCGGCTCACCATGGGGAAGATCTTTCTTGAAGATAGACTGTACAGATATACGGAATCTGACAGTCTCTTCGCCTCTTCCTCATGATCGGAATGGATATCGCAGAGAAACCCGGCAAGGACCTCTGTATCCATCTGAGGGCCCGCTTTGACCACAAGGATCTCATCTATGGAAGGCATCATCAGATAAAGATCTCCTCCCATCTCACAGGCAATATCATGGAGGATATCGTCATAAAGCACCATGTTTGCCCCAAAATGGGAGATGGAATTTGAAAGGATATACATCTTCTCGTCATCAGAAGTCCGGCGCCGGTAATCATCTACATCCGCCTCCGGGATCCCTTCATCCGCCATCAGGGACTCCACCACGTCATCCATGTCCTTAACACAGGGTGGCAGGAGCCTTTTTGTGTTTTCATATGCGTGATCGAAAAGCTCCTCTTCGGAAAACCCCATAATTGAAGCAAGTTCATGATCGATTATGGTACTGGATATGCCTGAACATTCTATCGAGACCGCCCATCTGTAGATGATGGCCATATCCAGGAAGTTTCTGTGGGGCACGTCAGCCAGAAGGGATCCGTTCCCTTCCCTTGGAACCATCTGGAAGATTATGCTTGAACCCGCATTCCTGTAATCAAGTTTTCCCATAAGGGTCTTTCCGTAGGAGATCCCGTTCTTCATGGCCATAGCGGCACGCTTCATCTCCCTTTCGATATTCCCCGTCTTGAGATATCCGTCATAAAGGTCGTTAAAGTAGAGTGTTGGGCGGACAGTGGCCTTTTTGTTCTCTCCGGTCTTCCCTATGGAAAAACCATCCATCTTTTTTCCGGCCTTTTTTACCGGCATGACTTCCAGCTCATAGTCCTTATAACCGGCTCCCATGAAATCCATAAATCTGGCCGTAACTTCTGTTTTAAAATCTTCGTAGCTGAGCATGTTTACCTCCTTTGCGAAATTAAGGGCATAGCAAAAGCCGCACCGGCGATCCGGTACGGCTCTCTTTACGTGTATTCACATCCTAATGATAATACGGAACCCCAGTCCCATCAATATGGAAAAAGTCCCATTTTTACTGTCCTTTTAATGTAACAACGACGATCAGTTCCCCCTCCTCTGAAGACACGGAAAAACTGTCATTTCCCTCCTTTATGCTGTTGCTGTTGAAATGCCCGTAACCAAAGGGGATCTCGGCATTTTCCACATCATAAGAAAGGCCTTTTGCGGTAACGTTTTTCGCAGTGGTATCCGGGTTGGGATTTATGAGTGAAACAGCAAGTCCCACCGGATCGATGACCCCTTCCACGGAGATATAATCTTTTCCCGAAAGGAAGAATATATCACTTATACCGTCGGTGGCTGTGATCTCCCGGCCTTCCCTTCTAAGTCTCAGGCAGAGATTGATGATGGCAAGAAGATGATCAGGCCTTCCCCCCAGGGAACATACAAGGACTATCTCATCATCTTCAGGAACCTTTGAAAGGGCTATCTCCGTATCGGTATAGTCCTTATCCACGGGATATATTTCACATGGAATGTTATTGTCAGAGATAAACTGCCTGCCTTCGGGAGAGATGGAATCCATATCACCGAAGACCTTATCTATCTTTATTCCTGCACGGACAGCAAGATCTACGCCTGAATCGGCGCAAAAGACCTTATCACATCCTCCGCATATACATGCGGCGGGGGCCGGATCTATTCCGGGGCCTCCTGTGATAACGGCTGTTCTCATCTTATGGATTCTTCTGCGATCTTCTTAAGATCTCTTACGGCCTGTGCCTTGTCCTCTTTCTTAAAGACCGTGCTTCCGGCAACGATAAGCCTTGCTCCTGCTGCGGCTACATCGGCAATAGTCCTGATATTTATGCCTCCGTCAACGGAGATCACGGCTTCGGAACCGTTCCTGTCCAATATCTCCCTTACATGGCTGATCCTCTGGGTAGATCCTTCCAGGTAGCTCTGGCCTCCGAAGCCGGGCCTTACGGACATGACCAGTATCTGGTCACAGGCACCTTTCTCCAGGAAAGGATAGATCTTTTCGATGGGAGTATCGGGATGGATGGCAACGCCTGCCGCCAGTCCCAGATCCCTGATTTTCTTTATGAGACCATGGGGATCGTCGGAACACTCCACATGGAAGGTGATACGGTCGGATCCTGCCTTAACGAAGTCCTCTATATACTTCTCAGGTTCAGTCATCATAAGATGGGTATCGAAAATAAGGTCACAATGCTTTCTGATGGAAGCGATGACCGGAAGGCCGATGGAGATGTTGGGTACATAATGACCGTCCATAACATCCAGGTGGAGATACCTGCACTCCGAACTGATGCTCTCTATATCACGCATCAGATATCCGAAATCTGCGGATAATATTGAAGGCGCTATCTCTATCTGGTTCATTTACGAACTCCTCCGGTGTAATTATTCCTCTGACTGTAAAGGAACTCGTAGAATTCCTTGTATCTGTCATATCTTCCCGGATCTATCTCATCCGGTATCCCTGAAAGGACTGCGCAGTCTCTTTCTGCTATATGTCTGCAGTCGGAGAACCTGCATCCTTCAGATGCTTTTATTATCTCGGGGTATCCCCCGGAAACTTCCTCATAGGACACGCCCAGCTCGAAAAGATCAAGCGACGTGAATCCGGGAGTATCCGTCAGATAGCCATCCCCGAAAGGAAAGAGTTCCACATGCCTTGTAGTATGCTTTCCTCTTTTAAGCCTTTCACTTATATCTCCCACAGCCATGGCTTCGTCTTCCAGAAGATGGTTGCAGATAGTGCTCTTTCCTGCACCCGACGGGCCTGCAAGACCTGTAAGTCCCCTGCCTGTCAGAGAGGCGATCTTATCTTTACAGACCATATTATCAGGTGAAGAGACAATACAGTCAATACCGGCTTTACTGTATATCTTATGCAGTTCATCAGCCTTTTCAGGATCAAGATCCGCCTTGGTAAAGACCACCAGAGGTCTTATTGAAAGCTTAGAGCATATGATCAGCATCTTATCAAGAAGCTTTAAGTCCGGCTCCGGATCCTTTACCGCACAGACCAGCACCAGATTATCCACATTGGCAAGAGGCGGTCTGACCAGTGAATTCTTTCTGGTCTTAATCTTCTCAAGGACATAGGGCACATCCGGATCACCGGAAGGAGCTATCCTGACACGGTCGCCTACAGCGGGAGTAAGTTTCTTATGTCTTATACCTCCCCTTATCTGGCACAGCCTGTCTTCTCCTTTGACCCTGACTTTATATGTGCCTCCGACGCCTCTGGTTATGATACCTTCTTCAGTCACGTTATACCGGTTCTCCTTCACCCGGCTGGGGCTCCGGGGGATTGGGGTCCGGAGGTGGCGGTTCAGGTGTAGGCGTAGGTGTGTCCGTGGGAACAGGTGTAGGAGTAGGTGTAGGCTCCTCCTTGAAGTACGCCGTATATGTAAGGACTATATCATCATCAGGATCCGCATTGGGATCGGGATTATAAACGATAAATGTATACTCCTCGCCGATGGATACAGAGTTTCCGAAAGGATCCTCCCAGTGATCGAAATCGTAACCTTCAGCAGGATAAGCAGTAAGTGTTACTCTCTCTCCGATCTCATAATCGCCTTCACCGTCAACATCACCGCTGCCGCTTTCGATGTCGATCTCAACTTCGATAGTCTGGGGCGTAGGCGTAGGCGTTCCGCCGCGCTCAACATCTTCCATGGTACCAACATATACCCAGATACCTGATCTTCTGGGAAGGGTAACTCCGGCTACGGGATCCGTCATAATGACGTACTGCTGGCTCTCGGGAAGGGAAAGGATATCAGATGCGCCTTCGATATGGTCGATATTAAGGCCGACCTCTTCAAGTTCCTCCCTTGCCTCTTCCAAAGTCATACCGGAAAGGTTTGGAACTTCAGAGCTGGAAGGTTCTTTTGCATAGATAAGAGTAACGCTTCCTCCCGGAGGCACCTGGCTTCCGGCTTCAGGCTCTGTCCTGATAACGATATCAGCATCCAGTTCCTCATTGCTCTCGGCAAGAAGGCTGACATTAAGTCCCAGATTCTGAAGGATAGTAAATGCGTCATGGTAATCGACACCGCTGTAGTCATCAAGTATGATGTAGTCGATCTTTGAAGATACGGTAAGAACGATCTTATGGACATTACTTCCTGATGCGATAACAACGCCTTCCGCAATGCTCTGCTCCATAACGATACCGGGCTCATAATCATCGGTTGCCTCATAGACCACTTCATAATTGATCCCGTTCTTGTCCAGCTCATCCTTGACCTCGTCATAAGTAAGGCCCACATAGTTCCTAACCATGTAGTCTGTATTCTTCTGGATATTGGTGGCATTTGAAAGAGCAGATACCACAAGGACACCCAGACCGATAAGAACGCCCACGATACATACAACGATAAGGATAAAGAGAATATTGTCGCGGAATCTGGATCTTCTCCTGGCCTCCGCCGACTTCTCCAGCTCGTCTATCTTGTCATAGCTGGGATCCTGTCTGAATGATACGTTGGGTTTCTCCTCAACCTGGGAAGGGATCTCGTTGGTGATGACACCGTAAACTCCGTCAGGATCCACCATAAGGGCATCCAGCTCGGTCACCATCTGTCTCATGGACAGATATCTCTTTTCGGGAGTTTTCTGCATACACTTGATGATAATGTTATCAAGACCTGAAGGGATCCCGGGAACAAATGCGGAAGCCACCGGAGGTCTCTCCTGAAGATGCTTTACAGCGATGGAAACGTTGGAATCACCGTCGAAGGGGACTCTTCCCGTGATCATCTCATAGAGCATAACGCCGATAGAATAGATATCGGATGAGGGGCCTACATTGCCGCCTCTCGCCTGCTCGGGAGAGAAATAATGAACGGAACCCATGGCTCCGCCTGATGTCATGGTAACCGTATTTCCTGTGGAGGCTCTGGCGATACCAAAGTCAGTGATCTTGGCGATCCTGTCCCTGGAGATAAGGATATTCTGGGGTTTTATATCCCTGTGTACGATCCCGTTATTGTGTGCATATTCAAGAGCCATTCCCACCTGGATGACGATGGGTACTGCAACTCTCCAGTCCAGATGTCCGTTCTGGTTGATAAGCTCCTTGACTGTGATACCCTCAACATATTCCTGGACGATATATCTGAAATTGCCTTCATGGCCTACGCCGAAGACCTTAACTATATTAGCGTGATTAAGGGAGGAAACAGCCCTCGCCTCTGTATCGAACCTTCTGATGAATTCCTCGTCTGCGGAAAACTCCGGCTTTAAGATCTTGATGGCGACCTTTATGCCTGTGACCGTATCTACTGCCAGATACACATTAGCCATTCCGCCTCTGCCGATAAGTCTGTTTATCTTGTACTTCCCGGCAAATATCATGCCTTCAGGGCCTTGTACGTTCATCCTATATTTTCTCCTTTATCCACATCTTCCGCATCAGGCTTGATGTACGAAAGCAGTGCCGTGACATTGTCAGTGGATCCTGCCCTGTAGGCCTCTTCGGTAAGTCTTATAAGACAGCCGTCGATGTCATTTCTCATCTTCAGGCACTTCAGTATCTCACTGTCGGTAAGATAGCCGTGAAGTCCGTCCGTAGTGAGCAGGATCATATCACCATAAATTATATTATATACATAAAAGTCAGGTTTTATAAACTCATTTTCCCCCAAAGACCTGGTAAGGCAGTTCCTGTTGACGCCCATAGCGTCTCCTGCCGTATGGTCCTCGGTAAGCCTGATGATCGAGGACCCGTGGACCAGATATGCCCTGGTATCCCCTATATGAGCGATAAAGACCTTCTTTCCATAGACGAGTGAGATGGTAAGCGTCGTCCCCATGCCGGCAAGATCGCTGTCGGAATAAGACTTTATGAGGATATCCCTGTTGGCCCTGTCAAAGAGCTTCTCGAAAAGGGTACGCAATCCTTCCTCATCGTAGTTCTCAGGATCGTCCGGGAAATTGTTCATGACAGAATCCACGGCAGTCATACTGGCCACTTCTCCGCCTTTTATCCCTCCGATACCGTCAGCGATAACCATAAGAAGGGCATCGCCTATCCTTTTGATGGCGTAACTGTCCTCATTATCGGCACGGAGAGATCCCGCTTCGCTTATACCTTTACAGATCATCCTTCTTTCTCCTCTATCCCTCTTCGAAGCTGCCCGCATGCAGCCATTATATCAGTTCCCATTTCCCTTCTGAGCGTAGCATTAAGGCCCAGTCTTTCAAGCTCCTTCCTGAAGACCTCTATCCTTCCCTTTCTGCACCTTTTGTAGGGGCTTCCCGGGAATTCGTTGGCAGCAATGAGATTTATATGGCAGTTAAGTCCCTTAAGAAGGGCAGCCAGCTGCCTTGCGCAGGCGATGGTGTCATTTACTTCATCGAAAAGAGAATACTCGAAAGTTATCCTTCTGCCTGTCTCTTTAACATACTTCCTGCAGGCATCGATAAGATCCCTTACAGGATAGTGGGCGGGGACAGGCATAAGCTCCCTTCTGAGCTCATCATTGGGGGCGTGAAGGGATATAGCCAGGTTCACCTGAAGCTTAAGCTTAGTAAACTCCTCTATCTTAGGTATCAGGCCGCAGGTGGAGACTGTCACGTGTCTTGCACCCAGATTGGGCCCGTCGGGATCATTTATCAGCTTTAAGAATGAAATGAGATTGTCGTAGTTGTCAAAGGGCTCGCCAATGCCCATTACCACCACGCTCCTGATCCTCTCATCCATATATCTGCCGGCCAGGAGCACCTGTCCCAGCATCTCTCCGGGAGACAGTGATCTTCCGAATCCGGCCTTGGCAGATGCGCAGAAGGTACATCCCATCTTGCATCCCGCCTGGGAGGAGATACATACGGAAAGACCTGTGCTGTATCTCATTATTACTGTCTCTATGATATTTCCGTCGTGAAGGGCAAAGACCAGCTTAACTGTTCCGTCTATCTGTGAAACGAAGTCATGGGCGATGGTCATGCCTCCCATGATAAAATCTTCTTCCAGTCCCGCTTTTATATCCTTAGGGAGATTAGTCATGGAAGCTGTGTCGATAACACCGGAAGCCAGCCATTTCCTGATCTGTCCCGCGCGAAATGAAGGAAATCCCCGGTCTTTACACCAGGTCTTCAGATCTTCTTCATTAAGGTCCAGGCAAAACTTCCTGCTGTCCATCTTTATCTCCTTTTAAGCCTTGCGATAAAGAAGCCGTCGCAAAGATCCGTATCCGGAAGAAGGGTTATCATCCCGCCCTTTGCGTCCTCTTCTCTCTTCTCATCCATTATAAGCTTTGAGGGCAGATATGGCCTTATGTCATCTGCATAAAAATCATCATGTTTTGAAAGGAAATCATTTACCCGTTCCTCATTTTCCGCCTTATTTATGGAACAGGTACTGTAGACAAGGGTCCCTCCGGGCTTTACCAGCCTGGAGATATTGTTAAGGATCGCTTCCTGGATTGGGATAAGGCTCTGTATCCTCTCATAGTCCAGCTTGATACGAAGATCAGGCTTTCTTCCCAGAAGCCCCAGGCCGCTGCAGGGAACATCTGCCAGCACCACATCGAACCTAAGGTCCGTATCGTAGGTAGTACTGTCGGCACATCCTGTTTCGATAGACTTGAGGCCAAGCCTTTCCGCATTTTCCTTTATCTTCTCAGCCCTGTCGGGGCTCTTATCCAAAGCTATTATACGAAGGTCATCTGAAGCTATCTGGGCCATATGGGTGGCCTTGCCTCCCGGGGCGCTGCAGCAGTCCAGTACCAGATCCCCCCTTTTCGGGTCTGCTACCCTGGAAGCCAGGATAGCTGATTCTCCCTGGACGATAAAATCACCATCCAGATATGCCTGACATTTATTGATGGGGATATCGGAAGGAACGATTATAAGGCTCTCATCTGTCAGATGGCCTTCAGATACTGAGAAACCGTCTCTTTCCAGCTTGTTTTTAAGACTGTCGGAAGAGATCTTGTTCTTATCGAACCTTATGGTCAGAGGAGAAGGCTTAAGAAATGCCTCTCCGATGGATATGGCACGGTCTTTTCCGTAGGATTTTTTAAGGACACCGAAGATCTCCGGGGGAAGTGATACCCGGGTCTCGGGCTTATAGGAAGAAAGGTCTTTCTTTTCAGAAGGAAGATCTGAAACCTTACGGAGCACCGCATTCACAAATCCCGCAGAGGACTTTCTGTATTTTCTTGCCAGATCAACGGAAGTACTGACCGCAGCATAGTCAGGGACCTTGTCAGAAAAAAGGATCTGCCAGGCACCGAGTCTTACGATGACCGAAGTTATCTCGTCCATAGAGGAAACATCTTTTCCCGATGCGCTTTTAACTATTGTATCTATGGAGTAGCAGTAAGTAAGGGTACCGTAAACGGCAGCAGTGACAAAATCAGAAATACCGCCTTTATATCTTCCGGGATCCAGGGTAAAAAGCTCCTTTTTGAAGGCTTCCCTCAGTATAAGAAAGCACTGCTCCCTGTCTTTCAGAAGATCACCGCTCATTTAAGGACAGACCCGACCCGGTAATTGTGGGCGCAGCTTTCGGCAGGAAGTCTCTTACCTCCTTCAGACTGGACCTCAAGAAGCGCGATACATCCCTCTCCAGTCTTGATGATAAGATCTCCCTTGTGGGCCTTTACAACAGTTCCGGGCTCATCGGAAGACTCCATATCGGAAAGGCGGGAATCGTATACTTTAAACTTCTTCCCTCCCACAAATGTATAAGCTCCCGGCCAGGTGGAAAGAGCCCTTACCCTGTTATGGATATCAGATGCTTTCATATCCCAGGAGAACTCACCCTGCTCAGGCTATATCATGGGACAGGATGTGGCCAGGGACTCATCCTGCTTTACGGGAGTTATCTTCCCTTCCACCAGGTCATCTATAGTGTCTATAAGAAGAGAAGATCCGGCAACTGCCAGCTCATTCATAAGAGCATCTGTGTGGATATTTATATCGATGGGAACTTCCACTGTCGTAAGGATATCTCCCGTATCCATTCCCACGTCCATGTTCATGATAGTAACGCCTGTCACTTCATCACCGTTTAAGATGGCATTCTGGACAGGAGATGCTCCCCTGTACTTGGGAAGAAGGGACGCATGTACATTGATACATCCGTACTTCGGGATATCCAGGACCCTCTTGGGAAGTATCTTTCCGTAAGCCGCAGTGACTACCAGATCCGGAGAAAGTGAAGATAACTTCTCAAAGGCCTCATCAGACTTCATGGAATCGGGCTGGAAGACTTCTATACCGCAGGAAAGAGCCAGCTCCTTTACGGGAGGTGCAGTTATTATATGCTTTCTTCCTACGGGCTTATCAGGCTGGGATACAGCCAGCATCACGTTATAACCGTTATCGATAAGGGCGCGCAGGCACGTTGCCGAAAACTCCGGCGTTCCCATAAATACGATCTTCAGATCTGATCTTCCCATCAGGATTCGACCTCGTTGATAACGCCGTCAATGGCCTTGTCGATATAAAGGATTCCTTCCAGGTGGTCATACTCATGGCAGATACAGACAGCGAGAAGCTCCTCTGCCTCAAGTTCAAACTCTTCACCCTTACGGTTCAAGGCCTTTACCCTGATCTTGGCAGGTCTTTCCACATCAGCTGTCTTGCCGGGAACGGAAAGGCACCCCTCGCAGAATACCTGGGATCCCTCCCTGTATGTTATCTCGGGATTGATAAACTCCAGTTTTCCGTGCTCGTCACCAATATCTATAACGAAGATCCTGCGGAGCACTCCTACCTGGGGAGCTGCGATGCCGATACCTCTGTTCTCATAGTACATGGTGTCGGCCATATCATCCAAAAGCTTGATTATCCTGTCATTTATCTGATCGACAGGTCTTGAAACCTTCCTGAGGAGGGGATCTCCCTCAACTACGATATTTCTAAGTGCCATTTATTATTACCTCTTTTCCGCCAACTATTTTATCACAACTCTTAAACTTATGCCGAGAATGCCTATTCTTCCTCTGTTTCAAGACCAAGTCTTTTCAGATAATCACTTTTTCCGAAAAGCACCCTGTCAACGATTACGCTGTCGTT
>JAGAFH010000161.1 GCA_017612755.1 Clostridiales bacterium | reverse complement strand
CTCTCATAGTAGGTAAAATGGTTAAGGAATGTCTCCTGGTTTATGGAATAGAAGTTAAGATCCTTAGGATGCTCGAAAAGCCCCGAGTCGTGAAACAGATTGTAGGTATAATTCCTAAATCCCTCATCCGGATCATGGAAGAACAGGACAGATCCATTTCTGTCCAGATCATCTATCACATCAGGATCGGTCAGAGGCGTAATATGCACATATCTATCTCCGTCACGGATCTTTAACCGGTACTTCCTCCCGTAGCTTTTATCCATGATCCTCCCTACTAGGACCAGCCAGCCAATGAACAGAAAGATGGCAACAGGGATCAGCAATATCCGAAGCCAGATGAAATCGGGTCCGAATTCCGTGATCAAAGTTAAAGCTCCGATCAGTAAACAGGTGGGCACTGTGACCAGAATCACCACGATCCAGGTGTTCTCCTTCCCTGTACCAAAAGGCGGCTTATAGTGATTCATATCTGTCCCCTTTCCGTTTTTAGATATTATATATCATTTCTCATAAAAGAAAGACCCGGACGTATGTCCGGGCCCATCTTTTATGAGGGTTGTTATATTGGGTTGTCAGCCTTCTTTTTGTTCATCAGGATCAGCATGATGATCTGACCTAATGCTATGAATCCGAGTCCCACCATAAGGACGATATTTGTTGTGTGGATGAATGTTGTGATTATAAGTCCGAGACCTGTGAAAGCGAGGATGATCGCCAGGATCTGCCAGAATAGTCTTTCGTTCATATGGATGTCCTCCGTTTGCTTTGATGGTTACATCTTATTCCCTATTGGTTAAATGAACGCCAATTGAAATTAAAGATTTATCCCTATTTGTTTAAGTAATAGTAAAGTGACAGTTGGGGACGTATCTCTAATTGACACATTTTGACACATGGGGACGTATCTCCAATTGACACATTTTGACACAACTGATACGTCCCCCTGTGCCATTTTTCGAATTTATTTGGCTTTTTGTCGTATATAGTTGACATTTTGTAAGCTGTGGAGTATATTCGTGGTGGAGGTGATAGATATGAAAAACAAAAAGCTCGCAACATTTCTGATCTCAATGGTGATGGTGACCGCCGTAGTACTTACCATCGGTCTGACAACCGCCATCCACCCTGCAGAGGATCAGAATGTTTCATTCAACGTTCCTGTCGATGTAGAAGAAGGAACCATTGTTTATGAGGAACAGTCCGTACGTTTCGAACCTTTAGGTGAAGATGCGGTAGTCATCATAGATTCCAATGGACCCGACGGACTATCTACCGAAGTCCATATATATCCGGGTAACGGAGAAGACGGGGATATCGTAAGTGGTACCGTTCAGGTAGGCGAACCCTTTACGGCAGAAGTAGAAGGACTTGACGGCCGAGATATGAATATAGTCTTTGAACCCGTATCAGACGGCTCTCTTTCTCCTGCTTCTTACGAAGTCGGTTATGAACTGACCGTCTCTTCTTCCGAGAAGGTCTTTTCCGGAGCTCCCCTGGTAGTGACCATTGTCCTTCTTGCATTTGCTGTATTCATGCTCCTGACAGTGAACATGAACGACGGTAAATTCGACGAGAGACAGCTGGCAGCCAGAGGTGAAGCAGCAATGAATTCATTTATGGTATCTGTCCTGTGCTGTGTCGCAATAGGACTTATCAGCAAAGGCGTATCCTCCTTCCCTCTTTCCGTTTATGAGACCACAATGGTCGTCGCCATAGTAGCCGTAACGACCTTTGCGATCCTTTCAGACATCAACGATGCCTACATCGGGATCAAAGAGAGACGCCGCAAGATGCTTATCCTTACATGGGTCATGGCATTCGCATCATTTACCGGCGCATGCATGATCGCAGTGGGAATGGGGTTCTCATATGATATGGCAAGAACAGCTCTTATCGTAGGCGTTTGCCTTGTACTTCTGGCAATAGAACTCACGGTAAAGACAATAATTGAGAAAAGGGGTGACAGGGATGAAGAATCTTAAACTTAAAGCAGCCCGGGCCGCCCTGGATATGTCACAGCAGGATCTGGCCGACAAGGTTGGCGTCTCCCGTCAGACAATAAACTCGATCGAAAAAGGGGACTATAATCCCACCATCAAGTTATGTATAGCAATATGTAAAGCCCTCGGAAAAACATTGGATGAATTGTTTTGGGATGAGATGTAGAAAGTTGAAGCCGGGTATCTGCCCGGCTTCTTCTTTTATTATCGCTTTTTCGTCAAAAGAAATACCGCAACTGCGGGAAGGATAACTGCTGCGCTTACGATCATCGGCACCTCAGATCGAATAGGATCATTACCCACATAAGCTACACCCGGATCATTGGGATCGTACTTAACCCCGATGGCATCTCTCACGTTATAAGGTCTTGAAGCCGTACCTTCTGCAAAATAGGTAGCTCCTCCCACCTGATAGGAAGCTGAGAGCACATACGCGTCTCCCCTTTTCCTGTTGTGTTTCGTAGATGTATATCTGGTCTCACAGGAAACCACATATCCTCCCACAGCTTCGGTACAGTTCTCCTTGATGGTATTAGTCCTGTTGATCTCCACGGCATTGACCGCTAAAGCAACTATAATGGCAACAGCCAGCACCGCCACTCTTATCCAAATTACCTTACCACTCATATATCTTCCCCCCTGTCTGTTGATCAGTATTCCGCGGGATGGTCAAAGAAGCCCCAGCCGAGAAGTTCCAGGTTCTCTATGTCTTTGTTGCCCAGGGTCCGGGCCAGTTTTGCAAGGTCGATCTTAAAGTCTACAGGCTTGTCCTTCTTGATCTTAAGTTCCACTTCGATCTTGGTCCTGCCCTGGTTATTCTCGAAGGCCTCTTTCACATTTTCGTATCTGCCGTCTTCCCACATGCTGTATTCGCTGGCCTTTATTGCATAGTCAGCATTACACCAGTAGGTCCCGTCGTATGCCTGAAGGCAGGGCAGATCCTCCTCTTCTTTAAATCTGAAGTCCATCAGGACAGTCTTATACTCCGGTTTAGAAAACAGTCCCATTATATTACTCCCAGTCAATCTCACCTATTACATGAAATTGTTCTATCACATATAGAAAATTTAGAGAAGCTCATTAATTGTGGATATACCACAAATTCCGTTACTCCAACGGAGCATTTTATCATCTAGGATCTATACCCATCAAAAACAACATAGTCATAGAAAAACAAATTTTCTGTGATACCTCAGATAATCTTTGTTATCCTCAGTCACTTGAATGTGCATCTTTTTATCAATATTCATAAAGACTCTGCTAGCTTCACTTAATCTAGCTGACACAAGAATTCTACCATCATCATCAAATGATATATATCCTCTGTCAAAAAGCTTATCGTGATTAGGACACAGTAATAATCCATTTCCGGAATCGAGTTTTTCATGTTCATCACTCTGTGACCAAGGCTTAATATGGCTAGCATTCAATAGTGATATCTCATCCACACCGCAAATACAGCATCTT
>JAGAFH010000160.1 GCA_017612755.1 Clostridiales bacterium | reverse complement strand
ATTTGTCAAACTTTTAGATTATAACCACTATATACAGTGTTTTTACACTTGTATCCTAAACGATTTTATAAGATTATCGCCATAAACTCTTCATTTACGCAAGAAGAAAAACCAGTTTGACAAATGGTATATAAGGAATTAAACTTCTAACAAATATAAGAAAGGACGCGGTACGCTTATGTATTGGATAACCTCTAACATACAGCTCATGAATGGATACGACAGAGTCTCCTATAGGGGTACTGCGCCCATTTTCGGATAAATACTTAAGAAACCAACCCATCCCAAGACGTGCAGTACTCCTTCATTTCCAAAAGAAAGAAGGAGATTTTTTATGACTGAAACTATTAACTACGCAAAAAAGCAGCTTCAAAAACTGTATTCAAATAACTTCCTGGCCAACATCTCTATTGCAGGAGCCGCCTGGGTCGCCCTTCTGGTGTCCAGAGGATTTTCTCTGGTGGAGGTAGGTATCGCCGAGACGATCTTCCATGTGGTCAGCATAATAGCCGAGATCCCTTCGGGAATGTTCGCAGACCTGTGGGGCCGCAAAAAAAGCCTGGTGGTAAGCTCCGTCTGCAGTATCCTGGCCTCTTTTGCCATGGGCTTTACTGACACCTTTACCGGAGTCATCATTTCCATAGCCTTCTCAGCCCTTTCCTACAACTTCGGATCCGGCACCGACAGCGCCCTGGCCTTCGACACCCTGAAAGAAGCGGACAGGTCCGACGACTATGACAGATATATATCCATACAGACCATCATCTACAGGGTCTCCAGTTCCCTGGCATCCTTAGGCGCAGGCCTTGCCCTCATCCTGGGAAACAGAAACGCCCAGATCCTGGGAATGGCCATCTCCGCCGTAAGGCTCATGCTCTGCCTCACACTTCGCGAAAACAAGGTGATCCTGGAAAAAAAGACAATATCCTACAAAGAAAGACTGTCCGCTCTGGTAAAAGAGAGCTGGGGATTTCTTAAAGGCAACAAAAAGGCTTCCGGCCTCATCTTCGGAAACTCCCTGGTGGGGGCTTTCGATGTGCTCCTGCTGTTCTTCCTCCAGGCGAGATTTCAGGATGCGGGAGCAGGAGATCTTCTTCTGGGACTTCTTCTGTTCATCACATATTCCGGCGGAATATTAGGTGCAGTGGCGGCAAACGGCTGCTCCAAGAAGACCCGGTTTACATTCCTGTTTACCGGATGCCTGATACTGGTAGTCTCCGGATCGGCCCTGGCTTTCACCAACATCTTATGGATAATGACACTTGGCGGATTTATATCTGCCTTTGGAGATGACCTTCTTCAGATCAGGGCCGATGTCACCTTAAACAACATGATCCCGGAATCATCGAGAGCCACCCTGATCTCAGTGAACTCCCTTTGCTTCTCCCTAGTCATGATAGTACTTTCCCCTCTTGCGGGAATGCTATTTTCACTGTGATAAAGTTCTCCCCGGGAAGAACCCGGGGAGAATAAAAAATGATATAATAGAAAAGACGAGGAATTTAATATGAATATCATTCAAGCAGAACAAAAAGACATAAAGACCGTTAAGGAAATAACACAGACTACGATCAAGTATGTTTATCCAAAGTACTACCCTAAAGGTGCTGTCGATCTATTCATCAATTACCACTCTGATGAGAGGATCATTTCAGATATCAGTAACGGATATGTTTATCTCCTTGAAGATGATGGAAAGATCACCGGTACAGTAACTGTAGAAGAAAACCATATCGGAAGGCTTTTCGTCCTTCCCGCATACCAGCACAAAGGGTATGGAAGGGCTCTTCTGGACTTCTCTGAAGATCTGATATTCAGATCCTTCAACAGCATCAAGCTGGATGCCTCCCTGCCCGCCAAGAAGATCTATCTTCTTAGAGGCTACAAGGAGGTCGAATATAACATAGATCCTGCAGACGGAGATTTCCTCTGTTACGATGTAATGGTTAAGGAAAGATGATCATCGACCGCCTAATGAAGGACAGCGGCCGCAAGGCATATGCGAAAGATCTTCAAAGACTTGATCTTTCCCGCATGGACAGCAGAATAAAAGTGACTGAGGATATCGGTTACGCTGCCGGGGAAGATCATATACTTGATGTCTTTTACCTCCCCGACGGCAAAACAAAACCTGTACTAATCGATATCCATGGCGGAGGTTTTATCTCCCACGACAAGAAAGTAGACCGTCTTTTTGCGCATCAGATGGCCCTTCAGGGTTTCGTGGTCTTTTCGGTAAACTACCGACTGGCCTACCCCGAATATAACGTATTCCATCAGATAGAGGACCTGGATAAGGCTATCACCTGGATCAGAGATAATGCCGGGAAATACGGAGCAGATCCGGAAGAGATGCATATAGCAGGCCACTCCTCCGCCGCAGTTCTTGCCACCGCCATGTGCCTTATCTCCGTAGATAAGGATATGGCTGAAGCATACGGATCTAAATCGGAATATGCCTTTAAAGGACTTATCCTGAACTGCGGCCTTATGCACTTTTATAAGAACAGCATCGCCTACTGGGGCATGAGAAATATGGTCTTCCCCAAGGGCTACACAAAGAATCCCCGCTACCGATTCCTCCTTTTTGAAAAGAACGATAAGTTGAAGGATCTTCCAAAGACAGTCCTTATCACCAACGAAAAAGACGAACTGAAAGCTATGACTTATTACTTCAAAAAGGTACTGGATTCCAGGGGCGTAAAAAACCTTCTGATCGACGATGGATCAGAAGGTCATATGGGTATTATTTTTACGCCTTATTCAGAAGACAATTCCGAAAGGATCGGAAAGATCTCCCGCTTCCTGCTTTAAGATCACCCTGCCTTTTCCAGTTCAGGCACCTGTGTCTTGCTGTCCTCATTGAATATGGGAGCAAAGATAAACAGGATAAAGGGAATACTGATCATGAGGTGAAGCGGAATGTCGATCCAGGTGACAGACTGGTTCTGGATAACGCTGGTGTCACCGGCGGCCAATACTGCGATCAGGTTGTTGTTAAGGAAATGCATTATGACAGGCACCCAGATATTTCCGGTCTTCATATATGCATATCCAAAGAATACTCCTATAGAGACACAGGTAACGATCTGCGCCATGAACATCTGGACCGGGGTATCTTTTGTGTAGTACATAAAGTCGATATTGATGTGCCATACTGCCCAGACAAGGCCCAGAAGAAGGACTCCGGCCCTCTTGCCGAACTTGTTCTGCATAACAGGCTGCAGGTAATATCTCCAGCCGTACTCCTCGCCGAAGAAAGCAATAAATACCATAAAATAGTTGATCGGGAGAGTTACTGCAGTGATATAGAACATGGGATTAGTAAACAGAGCCATAAACTCATCCCGGCTCTCCGTTGTTCCGGTCATAAAATCATCGACGAATATAGACGCAATGTCTCTTCCCATGTAGAGCACCATGAATATGACTATCATGATTATGCTGGTCTTTATGTTCTTTCTTCTGACACCGGAATTATCAGCTGCTTCTTTTCCGCATGCCCAGAAAAGGATATAGGCAACGATACTTCCGAAGATGATCGGGATCTGGCAGATAAGAGACCAGGGATCCACCTGACCTGCGGCCTCTCCCATATCGATCATTGGAAGCTTGATAAAAACAGATAAAGCACCTCCGATCAACATCAGTGCCGATGTGATCAGAACTGTGATATAGCCTGCTACCGGAAGCTTCTCACCTTCCTTTTTGATCAGGAGCTTACCAAGGATAACACCACAGGCGGGGTACATCATCTGCGCGCTGACCAGATTAGATGCATCGACTCCGTTTCTATTCGCAATAACAAGAAACATACTCATTACCGCCGATACGCCGTATGCGATGGCAATGAATATCCCTAGTCTGTTCTTTTCCATAACTGATCTCCTTTTCCCGCTTTCATAAGACAAAAAAATTATATCACAAAAGAAATAATAATTATTCCGGCATCTGGACCAGTTCGTTTCCGATATCTTTTTTCGTATTGAACTTTATGATCACGGCTGACCTTCCTGATGATCGTCATTATGGCTAAGGGTATACATATCAGAGGTAAACATCCGATCAGAAATGTAAGGAACGCCCCGGCCCTTTCCCCGGGAACATAAAGCTTCCTTATAACAGGTATCTCTTTTTCCATTGGATCTCTAAAAACCATATCCTTATCCCTTCTTTATCACCATATTGACCCTGGCCCAGGATGCCCCCTTAAAAACGAACGCATCCGGCGTTCTTCCTCTCTCGGTGAAACCTGCGCTCTCATAGCACTTCCGGGCCCTCTCATTCACATCGAAGACCATAAGCTGGACCGCCTCAGCAGATGTAGATGAAAAAGCATATTCGACCGCCTGCCTTATCATCTCCCGTCCGAGCCCTCTTCCCCTTTTCCGTGGATCCACCATTACGAACTTGAGCATCCCTTCCATGGTCTCCTGATTAATGGAATAACAGAAGAATCCATCTACTGATCCGGAGTCATCTGTCATCACAAAAGGAACGTCCCCGTTTCTTTCGGAAATAGCGGAAAGAAACTCATCAAAACTCTCCCGGGAAAGCGGATAAGAAGTCCTTCCGGCGCACCACAGCGCATGGGTCCTCTCATCTTCCATCCAGTCAGAAATAAAGCCAAAATCCTCTGCCCTGTACTGTCTTATCATCCCGTTATCTCCCTTTTTCCGATCATCCAATACAGTATACTACAGAACTGCTGACCACTAGTCTGTTTTCATACCATCCTGATTAATCGGTGTTCGATAGTAATCCATCAATCACAGGGTGAATTAGTTGTGTATTTTCAATACAGTTTATTGCGCAAACCTTATTTCCTGCATCTTTACTGGACGAGCCACAATGATACACTTTCTCGTTTTTCGTATTGTAGTCCAGCACGATAAATCGATCATGACAATACGGATTAGGTTTTATCTGAAACGGCGGGTACTCATCACGAAAATCTTCTATTTCAGAAGGAGAAAGAAATCCCCTTCTTCCAAACCCATTTTCAGTAAACAATATTACGAGCACTCCGGGGTTTTTATGTGATAACAGGTGAAGTGTTTTTGTGTTTACGTAGTTATCGATTATAAATATACTTTTTTGAGCTTTCTTATATATATCAATGTGAGCCTTATCAGCTTCAAATTTCTGTCCTTTAAAAATGATGTAATTTCTATAATCATTATCATTCATAAAGCTCTCATTTATACTTTCTATACTTCCCTGTATATTTTTGATCTGTTTATCCGT
>JAGAFH010000019.1 GCA_017612755.1 Clostridiales bacterium | reverse complement strand
TCTTTAATTGTCATATAGATAAAAAGACCAAAGATAAGAGGAATGATACAGTTTAATACATACAAATAATTATTCTTTATGTAAGACATGCTCTATAAATGATTTTCCTGATTTTTATGTCTTTATTTTAACAGATTGACAATGCCGAAGACCAGCTTTCATAAAATTGCTGTCAAAATCAAAGCCTTATTCTTCTGTGTCTTTTAATATTCGGAAAACAGATAACTATGTCAAAGCCGGAATAACTTAATAAATTTGCTTATGTTATAGTAAAGATAGATAGATGCCGCGTTCATAAGGCTCTTTATGAAGAAAGGGGTCACGGTATGAAAAAACATCTGATAATAATCTTTGTATGCTTGCTGTTCCTTTCTTCGTGCACTAAGAAAGAAGATCCGTATATCCCGTATGTTCCGCCTTCAGTGTTGGAACATCTCGAGGAGACAATCGAGACTGAAGGAACGACCTCAGCCAACGGCAAAAACGAGGCCTATTCCTTTTCGCCATGCGATGGCATAACCATCGATGTCCCGGAAAATGTCCTTTATGAGGATACTGTTCTGAGCATGGATAATGTGACCGAAGATACTCCGGGAATAGAGAAACTCATCGAAGGTCTGTATGAAGAGAATGTCTATGCCCTAAGGGCATGGCAGATAGATGCGGGACTGGAAAATGATCAATGCCTTCCTGGTTCCTACAACGTATCGATCGATCTTGATGAGATGGGAGTAGATGAATCTTTATATGACTGCGTCAGGATCATGAGAGTCAATGACGACGGTGTTCTATCGACTTTATGCAGCGATATTGAAGCAAATACCCTTACCTATTCCAGCAATCGCAACAGCATCATCGTGATGGTCATCGTCGGTATCGCCATTGCACCGATCGTCGTACCGGCCGCCTGGGGAGCTTCAGATTACATCAAAGCGGAAGGCTATTACGAGATGAACCTGCTTACGGGAAACCTGACCTGGCATGCCTGGTATGACATGAAATATGCCTCCTTCGATGTGCAATACCTCGTCAAGGATCTTGATCCGGATGTTCAGAAAAAGATCGACAGATGCGCCGAAATAAAGGAAGCCTACAGGAAACAGATCCGTGAGAACACCAGGATCGAAAAACGCGCCGCCTGGGACGTTTTCGGGCTCTTCTCCCGCAACGCTTCCGAAGCGGAGCTTCTTGACAAGGCTTTAAAGAAAGACGCGGAATACAAGAAACTGCAGTCCCAGATAAGCCGTCCTTCACTGCTTGACGGGATCATTTTCAAGATCATCACGGCCTTCCAGTATCTCAAGAAGCAGAACATCAAAATGCCGGGAGAAAGAGTAAGGTTCTATCTGCGTCCTGATGTAGAACAGCTGGGCAATACGGTCTGGAACCTTTTTGAACAAAGCCATATCGAAATAAGTCTCAGAGATGTCGCCTTACTCAATTCCGATACGGAAGAAGGAAGGAAAAAGCAGGATAACCTTCTGTTGACGATAACCCATGAACTTTTTCACGTCTGTCAGACGTACTATCATACCCATCTGTTCTCCGACAGTACCCGTTTCGATGAGATGGTGGCTGTCGCCTTGGAGAGCGAAGCCCGTGATTACTACTATACCGAGGGCAAGATCAAGACGAAACCGGATCTTACCGATCAGGATCACTGGCTGGAACTTGAAAGTCCGATTGATTCCTTTGATCTGGAAGAGATCACGATGCGGAATCAGGGCTACTGTCTGTCTTTACTGATCCCTTATCTTAAAAAAGCCACAGGCAAGAAGGACGTGACGATCGGCAGCATCATGGATGCCAGATCATATGATGAGAAGCCGAACACGACCGGACCGCTGTGCAAAGCTTTCGGGATCAAGGAAGAAGATTTCGACAAGTACTGGTATGGCTTTTTGAAGGAAAACAGGCAGCGTGCCACCGGCAAGAACATGGATAAGAATATCGTTGCCGCCAATACAGGAAAACTCTCCAGTATTTCTACAAACGGAGACTACAGCGTAAAAGTCAAAGGCTTCTTTCAGACGACAAGCGATCCTTTGCCTCTGTTGGTAGTGTTTGATGATCCGTCTTTACTGAATGATCAGAGAATGTCGGTGTTCCCGACAGGCGAATACAAGATCTACCGTAACGGTTTCTACATCCCTGCCCAGAAATCGGCAGAAGATGCCAAAAACAATCCGAGACGCTGGATCATCGAAGTCTTCGGCAAGCAGAACAGTAAACCTGTTACGGGAAGCTATACGGTCTGGGGTATGGGAAAGACTCCGAAAGCTAAAATGGATGTGAGCTATATCTCCGATAAGCTGTTCATCTACATGTCTTCCCATTCTGAACTGGCGTATAAGGGCCTGATCGACGGCTATTACATCAAACTGGAAACAGACAATGGTGTCAAGATGGAGGGACACAGACCGGTAGATGATCTGCGCAAAGGACTGACGGTACCATTTGAAAAACTATACAACGGAGATAAGACCAAAGACGTCAATATAACGGTAACAGCCTGTGAATATGTCAAGGACAATGACGGAAACTATCTCTACGGCATCACTTCCGAGCCTCTTCTCTACAAGCTGAGCGGCGTTCCGGATATCGAACTTGATGATAATCCAGGCAGTGATGATGATCCTCATCCGCTTTCCGAACAGGAACAGTGGCTCAACTCCCTGTCTTTCGGTTATCCTCTGGAAATGTATTGCTATTACGCGGCATCCGTTGATGAAGGTGTGCCGACCGCTGAAATAGTATCACAGTTGGAAGGCTCATCAATCACCATAGCAGATGATGGTACCTTCACTTTATCGATACCATCCTCCAATGCAACTCATGAGACCCATGATAACGGCAAAGACAAGTATTATGACGTCACGTTGTCATTCAAACTTACTGCCAAAATGACTCCTAGACAAGTTCTTCATCCTGAAGATTACGATCCTGATCTGATCGATAAGTGCTGGATCGATTACGGCCTTCCTGTCTTTGTGAGTGCGGAAGTAAGCAGAAAGACTTCATATCATGAAGAAGGTCTATTCAATGGCTCCTATCATTATACAAAGGATAGAACGGCTGATATGTACGGTGATAAAGCCAATCTCGACGATTCATATTCCTACATTTCTTATGGCGAATATATAAAAGATGCGGAAGGTCTTTATCCGGATCAGCCATATCTGATCCTTACACTCGATATCATGTTTAAAGGAATCTATACAGGAATAGAAGATGAATGGTACGAGAAGACAGC
>JAGAFH010000159.1 GCA_017612755.1 Clostridiales bacterium | reverse complement strand
TTTCAAAGATGGTGGCCAGGGCGACTTCCAAAAGTCCCAGGATCGGCGACTACTACATGGTCAGCATGTCCGCAAAGATTTCAGCTGTCAGTGGTGAATATGATCTGTTTGCCAAAAAGCCGGAAAGGAAAAGCATCTTTAAGCCTGTAGTCCCTAACAGGGAGATAAGATTTGACACCATGTTCTCCACCGTCCCCAGGATGCTCCGGGGAACCTGGATAAGGGGAGATTATTTCACTACCCATAACATGGATGAGTCTGCGGCCTATGATGCCCAGAAGGCTTACCTTTATGATCTGGCTGTCAGCTCCAATATCATGATGTTCAGCCAGGATACAGATTATTCCTTTGAGGGAGTGACAGATGCTGATTTCAGGTTGTTCCAGCCCTTCTATGAGAGGGAATATTATTATGATGATCTGACAGATTTCTGGGTGCCCTACCTTCAGAAATACAAGAAGAAGGGGAAGGTGCCTACCATCATCCAGCATATGGCCTTTTATGAACTCTGTGCCAGGATCGAAGCTAATCTGAATAACAGAAATAAGCATATCGTTCCGGAAGAAGATGCATATGATTACCTCAAGACCTGGAAACCGGTCCTGGATCTTCTGGAAGATGACGTCATCCTCAATACCTATAATCAGGCATATATAAGAAAGCATCCCTGTGTCCACAGGCTTATGCTCAAGATCAAATATGACGATGAAGATCTGAGATACGATCTCTATTACTTTAAGAATAAGTTCTACTACGGCAAGCAGAACCTGCTGGTCAATATGCTGTCCAGTCAGAGCGTGGATATCATATATATGGAATGTAAAGACGGAGTCCTTCATCTGGACTGCGAAGTGTCAGATCTTTATTTTAACGAAAAGGGAGAGTTCAGTGTTGAGCTGAATGATGTAAAGGTCCCGGTAAAGATCACTGAGAGGTATGCCCACACCAAGCTCTTCGGAAAGAGTATATACAAAAGGATAGCCTTTGAGACGGACATAAAACCTGAGGATGTTAACGAGCAGAGGATCAGGTTCGTTTACAGCAACGATCACGGAAGGATGGTGATCCCCATCACCTTCGGATCCCATACCAGCAAACTGTCCAAGAGGTTTAAGAACTGCTACTGGTGCTTCAGCTGTGATGATCTGAACTTTATGGCTATCCATAACCAGAATTCCATACTGGTGAAAAAGGCCGGTAATCTGTCCAGGTTCAAGAAAGAACAGAGGCTCAGATTTGAAATGTTCTTTAAGGGGTTTACCGACAAAAAGGCTTTTATCTTCTGGCTTGTAAGACTGGCTTATTTCTTCTTCAGGCCCTTCATGAAAAAAAGACCCATTTGGCTCTTCTTTGACAAGATCTATAAGGGCGGCGATTCTGCCGAATATATCTATAAGTATTCCTGCTCACAGGATGACGGTATCGATAAGTATTATCTGATCGACAGGAAGACATCAGACTACAGAAGGCTTAAGAGCGAAGGTTATAAGCCACTGGTCAGGGGCAGCATAAAGCACAGGCTCATATTCCTCTACAGTGATCTGGTGATCGTTTCCAATTCCACAGTCTTTGAGTTCAATGATTACTCCATGCAGACCTCTTCCTACATAAGGGATCTGGTGGATTTCTCCGTCGCCTGCGTCCAGCACGGAATGTCGATCCAGAAGATCGCCGTGGCCCAGAACAGGCTCCGTGACAATACGAGACTTTATTTCTGTGCAAGTAATTATGAGATAGAGAACCTGAACCGTCCCATATATGACTATAACGGAAGGGATATCTTAAAGCTTACGGGCGTTCCCAGATATGACGGACTTAAGAACTGTGACAAAAAGCAGATCCTCATAAGTCCCACCTGGAGGATGCAGGCAGCCCTTGCCCCTAATGGTAACGAGGGTGTTGAGAGGGAGTATAATCCCCTGTTTAAGGAGAGCGATTACTACAAGATATATAACAGCCTCATAAATGATGACAGGCTTATTGCCGCAGCTAAGGAATACGGATATAAGATCCTCTATGTGCTCCATCCTATCGTAAGTCCCCAGCTTAAGGATTTTGACAAAAACGAATATGTGGATATCGTTCCTTCGGTAGGCGACTTCAGCTATGAGAAGGCTTTCTGCGAGTCCAGCCTTATGGTCACCGACTACTCGGGAGTCCAGTTCGACTTTGCCTATATGAGAAAGCCGGTTCTCTCTCTTCACCATAAGGATATGCCCACCCACTATGAGGAGGGAACATATCACTATGACACCATGTCCTTCGGTGAGATCTGTCATGATAATGACGAGCTCATAGATCTTCTTGTGGAATACATGAAGAATGACTGTAAGATGAAGGATGAGTATGTAAGGCGCGCAGATGATTTCTTCGTTTATAGTGACAACAACAACTGCTCCAGGATCTATCCCGAGATGCTTAAGTTCACAAGGGCCAATGAGAAAAAGACAGTGAAGAGGTCCCTGTTCTCCGAGATAGAGCGATATAAGCTGGAAGGAACTTACTACGCCCACTTCTTCAGGACCAATAATCCTAAGTATAAGAATCAGGATTTCAAGAAAAAGGTCAAAGGCTGGGATATGAATATCGCCATGAAGGCGAGGGAAAAGAAGTATAAAAACACTCCCATACAGAAGGACAAGATATTCTTCATGACCTATGACAGCAACTATATCTGTAATCCCAGATATATAGCCGATGAGATCTTAAGAAGGGGCCTTCCCTATGATCTTGTATGGGGTATCCCCAATGTGGGAAGGGTCAGGAAAGAACTATATCCTGAGGGTATAAGGCTCGTGAGAAGAGGGACTGTCCGGATGTTTGAAGAGATGGCTTCCTCAAGGATCTGGATCGATAATGCCCTGGAGTTCTTTATCTACGGAGTGCCCAAGAAAGAAGGCCAGATCTATATGAACACCTGGCACGGAAGCCTTGGCATCAAGAAGCTTTCCGGTGATGACGTATGGCTTGAGAGAGCTTCCAAGTGTAATAAATATACGGACTACTGCATAACCAATTCCGCCTTTGAGGAGGATGTGTTCAGGACTACGTTCTGGCAGGATACTCCTTTCCTCAAGTATGGTCATGCAAGAAACGATATCCTTTTCGACGAGGAGGGCACGAAGAAACTTAAGGACCGCCTCTTTAAGACTTACGGACTTGAAGAAGGGACAAAAGTATTCCTCTATGCTCCCACTTTCAGGGAAGAGGGAATGGCCGGATATGAGGATATCGACTACGGAAAACTCCGTGACGCCCTTAAGGAGAAGTTCGGAGGCGACTGGGTGATCCTTGTTAGATGGCACCATAAGGAAAGAAAGTTCAGGAAAGTCCCTAAGGGTAAGAAGTGGCTTATCGATGCATCGGAATACGGAGATATGCAGGAACTGCTGCCTGCCATCGATATCGGTATGTCTGACTACTCAAGCTGGGTCTATGACTTTATCCTGACGGGAAGACCGATCTTCCTCTATGCTCCCGATATTGCGGAATATGACCAGGCCAGAGGATTCTATTATCCTATCGACAGTACTCCTTTCCCTATTGCCGGAAATAATGCGGAGCTTGTTTCGATGGTAGCCGGATTTGATATGAAGAGATACGAAGAGGGCGTGAGATCCTTCCTTGAGGATAAGGGATGCTATGAGAAGGGCAATGCTGCAAAGCTCATCGTCGACAAGATCGAAGAGATCATATCCGGAGAATGAGGACAGGAATATGTCCGTCATCTCCGTAATAGTTCCCGCCTATAATACCGACAGATTTATACGGTCCTGTATAGAAAGCGTGCTGGCCAATCAGGACGCGCAGCTGATCTTAGTGGATGACGGTTCAACGGATAATACCCTGAGCATCATGAAAGAATATGAGGACAGGGGGAATGTCAGGATCATCTCCATAGATCATTCCGGCCTTGGCAAGGCGAGAAATACCGGAGTCTTACAGGCGGACGGTGATTATATCTGGTTTGTGGACAGCGATGATGTCATAGAAAGGGATTCTGTTCAAAAGCTTATCTCAAAGTCTGAGGAGACAGATGCCGATGTGATCTTTACGGATATCGTACCCTTTGCAGACACCCCTTCCATGGAAAATAAGCTCTCCCACTACCGGAAACTCTACAAAAGAAAAAAGAGATATGACGGTGTCAGGACCGGCCTTGAAATGATGGAAGGGTTTGTTTCCGGAAATGACTATTATCCCACTGCCTGCCGTTATATCCTGAAGAGAGAGTTTATCCGGGGAAATGACATAAAGGTCATGGAAAGTGTGGTCCATGAGGATAATTCATACACTTTTGAGGTATTGCTAAAAGCACGGAAGGCCGCTTATGTCATGGAACCCCTCTACAGAAGAAGACTGAGGGAAGGATCCATCGTGACAGAGCCCCTGAGCTTTGAAAGGATCAGGGGATATCTTCTTAACATCATGAAGATGAAGAAAGATGCCGTCGGTTTTTTCGGGGAGGATCCTGTTCCATCCTATGTAAATGAAGTCATCGGAAAGTCAGTGAGATCTATGTATCTGGCCTATCGCAAGCTTCCGCCGGAGGAGCAGGAACTTGTGGGAGAACTGTCAGTTGAAGAGCAGAAGGGGTTCTTTGATCTTATCTCTCCCATAGAAGAATCCGAGAGGATAATAAGGGCCCTGAACAGCGAAAAGGCAGATCTTAGGGAGGAGAACAAAAAGCTTAAGAAGGACAGGGAAGAGATCACTTCATCCCTCTCCTATAAGATCGGACGTGTGATCACTTTTATCCCCCGTAAGATAAGGGGTTTGCTCAAAAAGTAGAAAAGTCCCGCGTTACCTGTTATTATAATATGACGCACTAAAGGTAAAGGCAGGGTAACGGGAACTTATGTACACAAGGGTCCTTCAGGGATGGATGAAACATTGGGATTTCATATTGCTTGATATCCTGTGTCTTCACTTTGCCTACATAGTCGGTTTTTTCATCTATCTCGAGCATACCATAGCATATTCAAATACGGCCTATCTCAATCTCGCTCTTTTCCTTACGCTTATGGATCTGGGCGTGGCTGCGGCATTCAGTACCTTTAAGAATGTCACCAAGAGAGGTTACTACCTTGAGTTTGCCGCTACGCTGAAACATGTATTTATCATCCTGGTAGCCATGGCCTTAGGTCTCTTCCTTACAAAGAGATCGGCAGTCTATTCCCGTGTGTTTACAGGTATCTTCTTCATCATCTATACCCTGACCTCCTATCTTACCAGGATAGCTTATAAAAAAGTC
>JAGAFH010000158.1 GCA_017612755.1 Clostridiales bacterium | reverse complement strand
ATCAGATATGTTGATTATATTTCTCCCGAAGAATACATGGGCTTGAGGAAAAAAGTCGGCTGGATCGAGTTCCCGCTTGAGGAAGCAAAGGCTTCGATCGACAATGCTTATATGGTCATCTGCGTAAGAGATGACGAAAAGGCCGTCGGTGTAGTAAGGCTCCTCTGGGACCGCGGTTATATCGCTTTCCTGTCTGATGTTATCGTTGACCCCGACTATCAGGGACAGGGTATCGGAAGGAAGCTTGTTGAGTCTTGTATCGAACGTATCCGTCAGTCCATGAAGCCCGGCTATAAGGTCAAGCTCACCTTGAATGCCGCACAGGGCAAGGAACCCTTCTATGAGAAGTTCGGCTTCAAAGTGCGTCCGAACGAACATGCCGGCCCTGCGATGGACCAGTGGTTCGAATGCCCCCCGAAAGGAGAAATTGAGATCTGATGAAGAGATTATGTGCTCTTATCCTTTTCTTATGTATGGCTGCATCCTTTTCGGGATGCGATATTCAGGAAACTTCCGGTGTTGATACTGCTGCGGTTAGTGAGACTGGTGTGGGTTCGGCTGTGGTCATTGAAACGGAGACCAGTGAGACATCCGCGGCCACGACAGAAGCAGGAGCACATTTTGAATTCAAGCCCCTGGTAATGTCTTCCATCTTCAGGGACATAATGGGGGAAGACATGTGTCTTGCCTACAGTAATTATATCGATGCGGTCAGGGCAGGGGAGGACTCCTTCGAGGTCAAGAGCGAGCATGATTATGACTGGATGATAGGCCAGTTCCCGGCCCAGTTCCAGCCCCTCTACTTTATCAGTACGGAATCCGGCTACGGCGGTGCCTATAAGGACGGAAGGGCCACATTCCAATACAAGATCCCCAAGGATGAACTTAAGGTCAAGGAAGCAGAGTTCAAGAAGAAAGTAACCGGTATCCTTAACGAGAATCTCCGTGATGACTACTCGGATCTTGAGAAGGTCCTGGCCTTATATCTCTATATATCGAAAAACTGCAGCTACGATTATGACGCTCTCGAGCTCGACCCGTTAGAGATGGATAAGCAGCTGTCTTCCTACAGGTTCCTCTTCGAAAATAAGGGCATCTGCTTTGAGTGTGCAGGCGCCTATAACTATCTGCTTCTCCAGGCAGGCGTTGAATGCGCCAGCATAGGAGGTCTCTGCCATAACGACAACGAGGGACACGCCTGGTCCTACGTAACAATAAACGGAAAGAATTACCATGTCGATCCGACATATGCCATGGGAGACCCCAGTAACCTTTCTTACTTCATGATGACGGACAGTCAGCGCGAGATGGAGGGCAACTTCGTAAAGAGCGAGATGAGTATCGGCTGCCATTACAAGGAAGATCACAACGGTGACAAATATGATGCCGATGATGATTCCTTTGCTCCCCTCTGGGGCGGAACCTTCTCATCCTTCGATCATGAGAAGAAGCTCATCCACTACTATGACAAGGAAGGTAAGGAAGCGGTTTTCGATTACTCCGCCTGGGGCTGATATAGTATCTCAGCTATTTGGTCGTTCCTGTTGTGCTTTTCTATGTAGCCGATGACGTCTTTTTTGCTCAGTAGTTTTTCTCTGAGTTCTTTGTCCAGACTGTCGAATGTTTCTTTGATGGTCTTTTGGGATTCTTTCCTGATCTTCTTAAGGAGCTCTGTGTCCTTGAGCTTTCTTGCTGCTTCGCTCTCGGGGTATCCTGAGCCGAATTGTTCTGTCAGGATCGTCTTTATGGTCTCTTCCATATTCTCTTCGCCTACCCAGGTATAGTCTTCACCCAGGGGAAGAGAGACGGCATTGCCGTTGTTGATCCTTGCAAAGAGAAAGGCGTCTTTGGGAGTGGGGACATAGCCGCAGAGGACTCCGGGGATGCTGTTTAAGGCGAGCATCATGCCCTGGCCTGAGGAGCAGCCGGTGATGATGAGGTCGACTGATCCGCTGTTTAAGAGTAAGCCTGCGAGTATCGAGATCTCGATATAGCTGTAGCTTGTCTTGTCGTTGGGAAAGCAGCCGAAATTTATTATTTCCGCGTTCTTGTTGTGCTTTATGGCTGCCCGGTAGATCAGGTCGTTCTTTTCGCTCTGCGAGGATGCCTGTATGATGCCAATCTTCATTGCTTTCCGCCTTGTTTATGAATTCATTGCTTATATTATCAGAAAAACGATATTTTTTTGCAAGGCATTGTTGCTTTAGCCGCCGGATCCCGTGAAAGCTGCAAGGGAGAAGAAGCTGATATCGTTATTTGCATTTCGCGTTCCTCTTTTTGCAACATCCGTCAGGAGCACTGGCAACTGCTTAAGCCTTCCGTTAGACTCGCGGTAACAGGAGGTATTCCCATGAAGAAAAAGTATATGTCGACCAAATACCTGATAATGTTTTTTGCGGTCACTCTGGCCTGGACCTGGATCTGCGGATTTATTCCCGTGGTCCTGGGGATGACAGGGAGCGGTACCGGAACGTTCATCTTCTATTTCGGAGGCGGTGCTCCGTCGGTGACGGCACTCTTTCTGGTCTTCCTGACCTATCCCAAGGATAAGAAGAAAGACTATTTCAGGCGCTGCATCAGATTAGGTAAGGGAGGCCTCAAATGGATCCTCTTAAGCTTTACGATCTTCGCTTTGTTGTCTGCCGTAAGTGTTTTTGCCGGAGTCCGTTTTCTCGGAGCACCCATGCCGACCATGGACTATATAAAGGCAATAGCAGGCAATCCCTTATATATTTTCCTTATCCTGCTGCTCTCGCTTGTCTCCGGGCCCCTCAATGAGGAATTCGGCTGGAGAGGCTATGCTCTGGACAGGCTCCTTCTGAAGTTCGGATTTATTAAGGGTTCCCTGATCCTGGGCTTTATCTGGGCGATCTGGCATCTGCCCTGGTATTTCACGCCCGGTCAGGCCCAGTATTCTCTTCTGCAGGATTCGGTCTTCCATGCCCTGATGTTTATACCGAGCGTAATGCTCCTGAGCGTATTCGTATCCTTCGTATACATAAAGACCGGAAGGAGCATATTGGCAGGCGCACTCGTGCATATGTGTAGCAATTTGGCCGGAAGTCAATTATTATCTTCCTATACGACAGAGATAAGCATGCTGATCAGATACACCAACATGGCTTTCTTCCTTGGAGTGATCGTCTACTGCGCTTTTTCGGGCAGCTTTAAGGCTCAGACTGCGGCAGTT